>NZ_JBAKHL010000001.1:0-277344 GCF_036902715.1 Micromonospora sp. CPCC 205546 | reverse complement strand
GGTGGGACAGAAAGGCGGGGGGGGGGGGCCCGGGTGGCCCCCCCCCCCGGCCCCCCGCCCTTTCGCTCTCCCGCCCGCCCCCTGCACCGCCCCTGTCCCCGTCCCCGCTCCAGGCCCGCGTGGATCATGCAGTTGTGGTGCCGGTTATCGGCCCGATCGGGCGATTCGCGGTCCACCAGAACTGCATGATCGACGCAGGGAGCGGTGGTGTGTGCCCGTTTGGCCGGTCTGTGGTGGCGGGCGCCACCGGGGTGGCGGGCATGGGTCGGGGCGCCGGGTCGTTGTAACCATCGTGGCCGCGTGACCAGGCCGTTCGATGACCAGGCCGTTCGTCGGCCGTCCGGTCGACCACGGCGACGCACGTGTCGGTCCGGTCGGACCCGATGAGCGGGTGGCCGGCGGAATGCGGGTCCGGCCGGGGTGGTTACATCCCCCGGACCACGGAGCACCATCCGGGCCTGAGCCACCGGGCACCGGCCGCGGAATGACCGGCCCCCCACCGTGGTTACATCCCCGGATCCGGCAGGGCCCGTCGCACGAGCCCCGCGAGACGCGTGGACGTGGAATGTGTGGCCGGCCCGGCCGGTTGCATCCCCCCAGGGACGAGCCTCGGCCCCCCGGCCGCAGGCCCCCGGACGATCTCGACCTTTCCTTTCCCCGCGGCGCACCCGCCCCCCTTGGTGTGTGTCGCGTACCCCCGATCGAAAGGTGCCGACCATCATGCGTACCGACATCTTCCGCAAGACCGCCCTGACCGTTGCCGGGCTCGCCTTCGCCGGCGGCGCCGTCGCCGGCCCCGTCACCGCCGCCGTCGCCGCCCCCGCCCAGGGCAAGCCCGTGGCGGTGAGCCAGGACCGTAAGCAGCACGGCGAGCGTGAGCTGGGCGTGCGCTACGAGGCCCAGCCCAACTTCTACTACTGCGGCCCCGCCGCGACCCGCAACGCCCTGAGCGTGCAGGGCAAGAACATCGACGTTGACGCCATGGCCAAGCAGATGGGCACCACCGAGGCCGGCACCAACTCCATCAACGACATCACCCCGGTGCTGAACAAGGAGAGCGGCAAGGACGCCTACCAGTCGGTGGAGCTCCGCGACGCCAAGGCCGACGACGCCCAGACCGACAAGCTGCGCGCCGACATCGTCACCGCCGTCGACGAGGGCCACGCCGTGGTCGCCAACATCGCCGGCACTGCCATCGACACCGACGGCACCACCCACTCCTTCGAGGGCGGGCACTACATCAGCGTCGTCGGCTACCGCGACAACGGCGACACCGTCACCATCGCCGACTCCGCCGACCCCACCCAGGCCTCCTACCGGATGAGCGTGGACAACCTGGCCGACTGGATCGCCACCCGCGGCTACACCGCCTGACCCGACCGCACGAGAACGACAAGGGCCGGACCCCACGCGGGGGTCCGGCCCTTCGTCATGCCCGCGAGCTGGCCCGTGCCGGCCCGGCGCGGCAGCCAGCCCACCGGGACGGGACCCGTGCACTTCGGCGCGTCCGTCGACCTGGCCGTCAGGCCCACCGGTGCGGCAGCCCACCCGGACCGGCGGCGCGACAGCCCCACCATGGCGGGCGCGGCAGGCCACCGGGTCGGGCGGCGCGTCAGGTCACCGGGATCGGGGGTCCGTCGCCGACGAGGCGGAAGGAGGACTCGCCGACCGGTTCCACGAGACCGTCTCGCACCAGCCCGGCGAGGGCACGGGACCGTTGGACGTCGTCGACCCACACCTGGTCGAGCCGCTGGTGCGGTACCGGCGAGGTCGACTCCCGCAGGACGCCGAGCAGCAGCCCGCGTACCTGGCGGTCGGTGCCGGCGTACCGCTGGGGGCGCCGGGTCGGACCCGCGGGGGCCTCTCGACCGGACGCGCGCCAGGCGCAGACCGACTCGACGGGGCACGCGCCGCAGCGGGGTGAGCGGGCGACGCAGACCACCGCGCCCAGCTCCATGAAGGCCGCGCTGGCCAGGGCGGCGGCGGCCGGTTCGACGGGGAGCAGTTCCTCGGTGGCCACCAGGTCGGCGGGGCGGGTCGCCGGGCCGGCGTCCGGTTCGCCGGCGATGGCCCGGCAGACCACCCGCCGTACGTTGGTGTCGACAACTGGGTGCCGCTGACCGTACGCGAACGCGGCCACCGCCCGGGCCGTGTACGTGCCGACGCCCGGCAGTGCCAGCAGTTGGTCCAGCCGCTGCGGGACCCGGCCGCCGTGGCGCTCGACGATCGCCAGCGCGCAGTCCCGCAGCCGCACCGCCCGGCGGGGGTAGCCGAGCCGCCCCCACATCCGGATCGCCTCCGCGGGGCTGTCCGCCGCCAGCGCGGCCGGCTCCGGCCAGCGTGCCAGCCAGGCCTCCCAGGCGGGCAGTACGCGGACGACCGGTGTCTGCTGGAGCATGACCTCGCTGACCAGGATGGCCCACGGGGTCACGTCGGGCTTGCGCCACGGCAGGTCGCGGGCGTTCTCCTCGTACCACCGGCTGACACGGGCGGCGAAAGTGGGCTCAGTCATCGCGTCGCCGATGATGTCACGCGGCCCGGCGGGGCGGTGGCGCGGGCGACCGGGGCACGACGGCACACGGCGCCGTCCCGCTTGCTGGGCGGTCCGGGCGGGGCGCTGCGGCGACGGCGGGCGGATCGGGCAGAATGCCCGGATGAACGAGCTCGCGATCACTGTCATCGGCCGGGACCGGCCCGGCATCGTGGCCGACGTCGCCGAGGTGCTCGCCCGGCTCGGCGCGAACCTCACCGACAGCACGATGACCCGGCTGCGGGGACACTTCGCGATGACCCTGATCTGCGTGGGTCCGGCCGCCGCCGACGTCGAGGCCGCGCTGGCTCCGCTCTCCGCCGACGGCCAGCTGCTGGCCACCGTACGCGCGGTCACCCCCGACGGCGAGACGGCTCCCGCTGGCGAGCCGTACGTCATGGCGGTGCACGGCGCGGACCGGATGGGGATCGTGGCGGCCATGACCCGGGTGCTCGCCGACGCCGGCGGCAACGTCACCGACCTGAGCACCCGGCTGACCGGTCCGCTCTACGTGGTGGTCGCCGAGGTGGAGTTGCCGCCCGGCACCGCCGACGCGTTGGCCGGGCGGTTGGCGGCCACGGCCGCGGAACTGGGCGTCGGGGTGACCCTCCGGCCGGCCGATCCGGACCTGCTGTGACCGGCGTCGGACATGGCCCGGAGACCGAGGCGTACGTCGGCCTCGGCGACTGGACCCCGGAGTCCCTGGCCGTGCCGGGGGAGGTGCGACCGGTGGTGTCCGCGCCGGAGCAGGTGCTCAGCCGGGCCGGCGGCGAGGTGGACCCGACCGCGGACGAGACCGTACGGCTGGCCGCCGACCTGATCGCCACCATGCGGGTGTCGCCGGGCTGCGTCGGGCTGGCCGCCCCGCAGGTCGGCGTGGGCGCGCAGGTCTTCGCGGTGGACGTGACCGGCCACCCGAAGGCGCTCACCGTGCACGGCACCTTCGTGTTGTGCAACGCCCGGGTCGTCGAGGCGAGCCGCTGGAAGGTGGCCCGCGAGGGATGCATGTCGGTGCCCGACCTGACCGGGGACGTCAAACGGGCGAGCCGGCTGGTGGTGCAGGGCGTGCTGCCCGGCACCGGGCGGCCCGTACGGCTGGTGACGGACGGGTTCGAGGCGCGGGCCCTCCAGCACGAGATCGACCACTGCGCCGGCCTGCTCTTCCTGGACCGGGTGGCCGGCGCGCACGCCGTCTACCAGCGCAAGGTGTACCTCTGAGCGGCGGTGGCACGGCGACCCTGCGTCGCCGTCGGGACACGGTCGGCAGGCGGAATCGTCGTGAGTGGAGGGCCGGTGGGGTGAGCGGTGGGGGACTCGGCGCGTCGCGCGCCGCTGGCGTGCCCCGCGCCGCTACGGTGGGGGCATCATGCGTCTGACGGTCGGCCCCCTGCCACCCGCCGTTTACTGGCGGCGTCGCGCCGTCGTGTTCGGAGCGGGGCTTCTCTTCCTGATTGTCCTGCTCTATTCGTGCACCGGATCGGACCGGAACGCGACCAAGGGCGGCGATGCGCAGCCCTCCGCGGGCACGACGTCGTCGTCCGGCGCCTCGCCGGAGCCCACAGAGTCGGCGCTCACTCCGCAGACCGGGGGGCCTTCGCCCGGTGCCGCGGGTGGCCCTGACGCCGGCGACCCGTCGGACGGGCCGGTCACCACCGACTCGCCGCCGGTGGCGCCGGTCGTACCGGCGGCCGGCGACGGCACCTGCACGGACACCGAGATCACGGTGACCCCGGTGGCCCAGCCCGCCTCGGTGGTGCGAGGGGCTGTGGTGGACCTGCAACTCAAGATCAAGAATCGTTCCGAGCGGACGTGCAGCCGCGACGTCGGCGCCTCCGCGCAGGAGCTGTTCATCAAGTCGGGGGCCGAGAAGATCTGGTCGTCCGACACGTGCGGCACCGCCCAGAGTGCCGACGTGCAGTCCTTCACCCCGGGCTTCGAACGCTCCTACCAGGTGGGTTGGAACGGCCGCGACGCCACCAAGTGCGCCAACGGGGTGGCGGCGGGCCCCCATCCGCCCGCCGGGACGTACCAGGTCTTCGCCCGGGTCGGCACCAAGCTCAGCGGGCCGGTCAAGCTCACCGTCACCGACTGAGCGACCGGGGCCGACGGCTCCGCTCTGGCGCGGCCGGAACCCGTTACGGCTCCCGGTCGGCGCGGCCGGGACCGTTACGGCTCCGCTCTGGCGCGGCCGGGACTGGACGGCTCCGGTCGGCGGCGGTGCTCCGGCCCGGCCGGTCAGACGTAGCGTTCGAGGATCGACGCCTCCGCGAGCCGGGACAGCCCCTCGCGGACGCCCCGGGCGCGGGCGTCGCCGACCCCGTCGACGGCCTGGAGATCCTCCACCGTGGCGCCCAGCAGGCGCTGGAGGCTGCCGAAGTGCACGACGAGGCGGTCGACCACGGCCACCGGCAGTCGGGGCACCTTGGCCAGCAGCCGGAAGCCGCGCGGGCTGACCGCCGCGTCGAGCGCGTCGGACGCGGCCGGGTAGCCGATCGCCTTGGCGACCGCGACCAGGTCGATCAGCTCGGTCGCGCCGAGCAGATCCAGCTCCACCAGCGCCTCGTCGAGGGTGCGGGACTTCCGGCCGGAGGGCAGGTAGTCCCGGATCACCAGGGTGCGGTCGGCGTCGACGCCGGCCATCAGCTCGTCGAGTTGCAGGGCCAGCAGGCGACCGTCGGTGCCCAGTTCCACCACGTAGCCGGCGATCTCGTCGGCGATCCGGCGGACCATCTCGAGCCGCTGCACCACCGCGACCGCGTCCCGTACGGTGACCAGGTCCTCGATCTCGAGGGCGGAGAGGGTGCCGGAGACCTCGTCCAGCCGGAGCTTGTAGCGCTCCAGGGTGGCGAGCGCCTGGTTGGCGCGGGACAGGATCGCCGCCGAGTCGTCCAGCACGTGTCGCTGGCCGTTGACGTAGAGGCTGATGATCCGCATCGACTGGCTGACCGAGATCACCGGGTAGCCGGTCTGGCGGGCGACCCGCTCCGCCGTGCGGTGCCGGGTGCCGGACTCCTCGGTCGGGATGGTGGGGTCGGGCATCAGGTGCACGGCGGCGCGCACGATGCGGGTGCCGTCGCTGGAGAGCACGACCGCGCCGTCCATCTTGCACAGCTCCCGCACCCGGGTGGCGGAGAACTCGACGTCGAGCGGGAACCCGCCCGTGCAGAGACCCTCCACCACCTTGTCGTAGCCGAGGACGATCAGGGCGCCCGTCCGGCCGCGCAGGATGCGCTCGAGACCGTCGCGCAGCGCGGTGCCCGGGGCCATCAGGGCCAGGTTCGCCCGCAACGGGTCGCCGGCGTTTCCGGCGCCGCCGGTCACGCTCACGCTGATCGGGCGGGCGGGTGAGCCCACGGCGCCGGTGCGGGCGTGGGGTGTCGCGCCGGCAGGCTTGGCGGTGTCGCGGTCGATCGGCACGCGCACAGTCTACGGACTGCCCTGCGGTGGGTGCTGTCGTGGTTACTGTGATGTGTCACGATGTCCCGCCTCGCCCGGACCGTGGGTCGGCATCCGAGCTGTCCGATAAAGCGTGGAATGTCGAGTCGACGTCGCCGGCGGTCATTCGGCGGACGCCCGGGCGACGGCCTGGAGCGCCGCGCGCACGTCGGTCACCTCGATCACCCGCATGTGCTCCGGCGTGACGCCGGTGCTCTCGGGACCGCAGCCGGTCGGCACCAGCGCGAGCCGGAACCCGAGCCGGGCCGCCTCGGCCAGCCGGCGCGGCACCGCCCCGACGCGGCGCACCTCGCCGGTCAGGCCGACCTCGCCGATCGCCACCAGGTTCGGCGCGATGGCCAGGTTGAGCCCGCCCGAGGCCACGGCGAGGGCGACGGCGAGGTCGGCCGCCGGCTCCACCACCCGGATGCCGCCGACGGTGGCCGCGAAGACCTCCCGGTCGTGCAGGGTGAGGCGTTCGGTGCGCCGCTGGAGCACGGCCAGCACCATCGCGAGCCGGGCCGAGTCGAGCCCCGAGACCGTCCGCCGGGGCGAGCCGGCCACGGTCGCGCCGATCAGCGCCTGCACCTCGGTGACGAGCGCCCGGCGGCCCTCCATCGCCACCGTGACGCAGGTGCCGGGCACCGGCTCCGCATAGCGGGTGAGGAAGAGCCCGGACGGGTCGGCCAGGCTGCTGATGCCACCCTCGTGCATCTCGAAGCAACCCACCTCGTCGGCGGCGCCGAAGCGGTTCTTCACGCCGCGCACCATGCGCAGCGACGAGTGCTTGTCACCCTCGAAGTGCAGCACCACGTCGACCAGGTGCTCCAGCACCCGCGGGCCGGCCACCTGGCCGTCCTTGGTGACGTGGCCGACCAGCACGGTGGCGATGCCGCGTTCCTTGGCCACCGAGACCAGGGCCGCGGTGACCGCCCGCACCTGGGTCACCCCACCCGACACCCCCTCGGCGCCGGTCGTGGAGATGGTCTGCACCGAGTCGAGCACCAGCAGGCCCGGCTTGACCGCGTCGAGGTGGCCGAGCACCGCAGCGAGGTCGCTCTCGGCCGCGAGGTAGAGCTGGTCGTGCAGGGTGCCCATCCGCTCCGCGCGCAGCCGGACCTGGCTGACCGACTCCTCGCCGCTGACGACCAACGAGGGGCTGCCGGCGCCGGCAGCCCACTGCTGGGCCACGTCGAGCAGGAGGGTGGACTTGCCGACCCCCGGCTCGCCGGCGAGCAGCACCACCGCCCCGGGGACCAGGCCGCCGCCCAGCACCCGGTCGAGCTCGCTGACCCCGGTGGGGCGCGCCCGCGCCGGGGCGGCGCTGATGGTGGCGATCGGCCGGGCCGGCTCGGCCGGCATCCGGGAGCTGACGACCTTTCCGGAGACCGTCGGGCCGGTGACCGTGCACTCGACGACCGAGCCCCACTCGCCGCACTCCGGGCAGCGCCCGACCCACTTCGGCGGCTGGTGTCCGCAGGCGTCGCACTCGTAGGCCGGCCGGGGCTCGCGGGCGGCGGCGCGGCCCCGCCCGGTCCCGCCGGCGCGGGAGGAGGTCGATCGGGAGGTGGTCACACCGGGACGTTAGTCCCCGGGTACGACGAAGACACCGCCGGCGTGGTGGTCGCCACGCCGGCGGTGTCTTCGATCGACGGGTCGGGGGTCAGTGACCGCCGCCCTCCTCCTGGCCCTCGTAGCCGCCCTCGCGCTCGATGATCGGCGACGGGGGAGCAGCCGGGGTGAGCGGCACGGCCACGGGTGCCGGGCCGGTGACCGTGACGCCGTTGCCGAAGTCGAAGGTCACGAAGACGTTCTGGCCGGAGCGCAGCGACTCGTTCAGGCCGATGAGCTGGAGGACCCGGTCGGCCTCGGTGTTGAGCTGCACGTAGCTCAGCGGCGGGATCTCGATCCGGGCCGGCTCGCCGGCCGGCGCGGCGGGGCTCTCCGGTGCCGACGGGCTCTCCGTCGCGCCGGGGCTGGCCGGCTGCGAGGGGCTCTCCGTCGCGCCCGGGCTGGCCGGCTGCGACGGGCTCTCGGGGGCGCTCGGCGACGGCGAGTCGCTCGGGGACGCCGACGGGCTGGCGGTCGCGCCGGCGCCGGTGATCACCACCTCGCGGGCGCTGTCGGTGGTCACGGTCACGGTGACCGGGTTTCGGGAGTCGTTGTAGATCACGGCGTTCAGGACGGCGTTGGCGCCCGCCTTGTAGCCCTCGGTGCCGGGGAAGTCGACCAGCAGGCCGCGGACCGCGTACTCGCCGTTGCGGGCCGACAGGTTGACGCCCTGGACCGACGGCTCCTTGTTGGCGGTCTCGGAGACCTGGCCGGCGCCGCAGCCGGACAGCAGCAGCCCGGTCGCCGCGGCCATCCCGGACAGCAGCAGGGCCGCCCGCCGGGAACCCCTGATCGAGCGCGTCACGTCGGTCCTCCTCGTCACGATCCCACCCGGTGCTCACGCCGGGGGTGGTGGCCCTGCCCGCGCAGACCGCGCTCCAGGGTAGTTGGGCCTGATCCACCGCCGCACGCCGACCCGGAGATGCCACCCGGGGGCGCGTGCCTCAGACGAGCCGGCCGCTCGTCACCAGCAGGACGACGTCGATGAGGGCGACGAGCATCACGGCCCGGAAGGCGGCCACCTGCCGGCCTCCGGCCCGGGTGGCGGCGCGCCCCGCGTACCAGCTCAGCGGCGGCACCACGACGGCGGCCGCGACCGCGGCGAGGCCCATCCCCGACGGCGGCCCGGGCGGCCCGAGGACCAGCGTGGCGGTCGCCGCGAGCAGCAGCAGCGCGGCGGCGGCCCGGCTGCCGGCCGGACCGAGCCGGTGCGGCAGCCCGCGCACCCCCGTCCGGGCGTCGTCGGCCAGGTCGGGCAGCACGTTGGCGAAGTGCGCCCCGGCGCCCAGGCAGGCCGCGGCGGCGACCAGCCAGGCCGGCGGGACCACCGAGCCGGGCAGCGCCAGCACGACGAAGGCGGGCAGCGAACCGAAGGAGACCGCGTAGGGCAGCACCGAGACCGGGGTCGACTTCAGCGGCCAGTCGTAGAGCAGCGCGGAGACCAGCCCGAGGGTGGCGCAGATGGCGGCGGCCGGGGCGGTGCTCAGCGCCAGCGCCGGGGTGGCGAGCGCGGCCACCGCGGCGGCCACGGCCGTGGCGCGCCGGCCGACCGCGCCGGCGGCGACCGGTTTGTCGGTACGCCCCACCGTGGCGTCCCGGTCGGCGTCGAGCGCGTCGTTGGCCCAACCCACGGCGAGCTGGCTGGCCGCGACGGTGAGCACCACGGCGAGAATCCCGGCGGGCCGGTGCCCGACGCCCCACGCCAGCAGCCCGGCCACCGTGGTGACCGCGGCGGCCGGCTCCGGGTGACTCGCCCTGACCAGCCCTAGCACCGTTGGCGACATGAGGAAAGTCTGGTCGTTACCGGGCAGTCGTGCCACGCTCGGTCCATGCCAGACGCGGGCCGCACCCTGCCACGCAACGATCCGCGCCAGTACGACGACCTGGCCGGCGAGTGGTGGCGGCCCGACGGCGCGTTCGCGATGCTGCACTGGTTGGCGCAGGCCCGCGCGGCCCTGGTGCCGCCCGCGTCCCGCCCCGACGCCCTCCTGGTCGACCTCGGCTGCGGCGCCGGGCTGCTCGCCCCGCACCTGGTCGGCAAGGGCTACCGGCACGTGGGTGTCGACCTCACCCGGTCGGCCCTGGAGCAGGCCGCCGCGCACGGGGTGACCGCCGTCAACGGCGACGTCACCGCCGTACCGCTGGCCGACGGCTGCGCCGACGTGGTCGCCGCGGGCGAGTTGCTGGAGCACGTGCCGGACTGGCGGCGCGCGGTGTTCGAGGCGTGCCGGCTGCTGCGGCCCGGCGGCCTGCTGGTCCTGGACACGTTGAACGACACGGCGCTGAGTCGGCTGCTCGCCGTGCGGATCGCCGAACGGCTGCCGACGGTGCCGAGGGGCATCCACGATCCACGGTTGTTCGTGGACGCCCGGGAGCTGGTGGCGGAGTGCGCCCGGCACGGGGTCGACCTGCGCCTGCGGGGCATCCGGCCGGGGATGCCCGGCCTGCTCGGCTGGCTGCTGCGCCGGATGCGCGCCGCCGGCCGCCCGGACGCGGTCGCGGGCGACCGTCGACCCGCGACGGCTGCCGGCCCGACGCCCCGGATCGTGCCGACCTGGTCGACGGCCGTGCTCTACCAGGGGCGTGGCACGCGGAGCGGATAGCGGTGCCCGTCCCTGGGTAGGGAGAGGGCCGAGAAGGGGGCTGTATGACGCAGCACGCGCTCCAGGCGGCTCGCCGCCTGGCACCGAGGCTGGCCGCCCGGGCGGCGGAGCACGACCGGGACGGCTCGTTCCCGACCGAGGACTTCCGGGACCTGCGCGAGGCCGGGCTCTTCGGCCTGATGGTGCCCACCGCGCTCGGCGGCATGGGCGCGACCTTCGCCGAGTACGCCGCGGTCGCCACCGAGTTGGCCCGGGGCAACGGCGCGACCGCCCTGGTCTTCAACATGCACGCCTCGGTCACCGGTGCGCTGGGCGCGGTGACCGAGGAACTGGCGGAGGCGCTCGGGGTGCCGGACGAGGCGCTGGCCGCCCGGGACCGGTTGCTCGCCGCCGCGGCCCAGGGCTCCTGGTACGCGGTGGCGATGAGCGAGCGCGGCGCGGGCGCCCGGCTCTCGCAGCTCAGCACCGTCTACGAGCAGGCCGAGGGCGGTTGGCGCATCAAGGGCAGCAAGACGTTCTGCTCCGGGGCCGGGCACGCGGACGGCTATCTGGTGGCGGCCCGCAGCGCCGCCGACCCGTCGGTGGTCTCGCAGTTCCTGGTGCCGGCCGGCGACGGGTTGACCGTCGAGCCCACCTGGGACTCGCTCGGCATGCGCGCGACGTCCTCGCACGACCTGCACCTGGACGTGGCCGTGCCGGCCGACCGGCTGCTCGGCGGCGTGGAGGGGCTGGCCCTGGTGGTCGCCCAGCTCATGCCGCACTGGCTGGTGGCCAGCTACGCCGCGGTCTACGTCGGGGTCGCCCGGGCGGCGATCGACGCGGCGGCCGAGCACCTGAACGCCCGCAACCTCGCCGGTCTGCCCGCGGTCCGGTCCCGTCTCGGCCGGGCCGACGCGGCGGTGGCGGCGGCCCAGCTGGTGGTCGCGGAGGCGGCCCGCCGGGTCGACGAGGCGCCGGGCGACGCGGAGACCAACCGCTGGGTCTGGCGGGCCAAGCTGCTCGCCGGCACCACCGCCGCCGACGTGGCGGCGTCCATGCTGGAGGCGGCCGGCACGTCCGCCACCCGGCGGGGACATCCGCTGGAGCGGCTCTACCGGGACGCCCGCTGCGGCTCGCTGCACCCGGCGACGTCGGACGTCTGCGCGGACTGGCTCGGCATCGCCGCGCTGGGCGGCGACCCGGACCGCGACGCAACGGTCCCTCGTTGGTGAGCGTGGGGAGTCCGCCGAGGTGGCGGACGCGCGGGCGCACGGTGCGGGGGGCCCGTCCAGGGGCGGCGTCGGCCGCCCCGTGCGCAAGGCCGGACGAGAGGTGGGCATGGTGGCCGTACCGGTGATCGCGGGGCTGGGGACGGCGCATCCGCCGTCGGCCGCGCAGGACGACCTGTGGGAGGGCTTCTTCTCGAAGCACTTCTCCGGCAGCACGCGGGCGCTGGCCGAGCGGATCTTCGCGCACTCGGGGGTCACCCGCCGCCAGGCGGCCGTGAACCCGCTGCTGGAGGACGTCTCCGACTGGCCGACCGAGCGGCGGATGCGCCGCTACCAGGTCGAGGCGCTGCCGCTGGGCAAGGAGGCGGTGGGCCGGGCGCTGACCGCTGCCGGCCTGGCCGCCGGCGACGTCAAGCTCTTCATCGTCTGCTCGTGCACCGGGTACGCCACCCCGGGGCTGGACATCCTGCTCGCCCGGGACCTTGGCATGGCCCCGGACACGCAGCGCATGTTCGTCGGGCACATGGGCTGCTACGCGGCCCTGCCGGGGCTGGGCGCGGCGAGCGACTTCGTCACCGCCCGGGGCCGGCCGGCGCTGCTGCTCTGCGCGGAGCTGACCAGCCTGCACATCCAGCCCTCCAGCGCCCGGGTGGACACCCAGCAGATCGTCTCCCACGCGCTCTTCTCGGACGCCGCGGTCGCCGCCGTGGTCGTCCCCGGCGGCCGGGGGTACGCGCTGCGCGAGGTCACCTCCGTGACGGACACCTCGACGGCCGACCACATGACCTGGGACGTCACCGACACGGGCTTCCGGATGGGGCTGTCGCCGAAGGTGCCGCAGGTGCTCTCCACGCACGTGCGGGACCTGGTCGAGGGGCTGCTGTCCCGGCACGGCGCGACCCTGTCCGAGGTGGACGGCTGGGCGGTGCACCCGGGCGGCCCACGCATCCTGAACGTGGTGGAGCGGGAGCTGGCCCTGCCGCCGGAGGGGCTGGCGGCGTCCCGGGCGACCCTGGACGAGCACGGCAACTGCTCGTCGCCGACCGTGCTGCTGATCCTCGACCGGCTGCGTCGGGCGGCGTCGCCGCCGCGGCGGGTGGTGATGCTCGCGTTCGGCCCCGGCCTGACCCTCTACGCCGCGCTGCTCGAACGACAGGAGTGAGACGCTCGCGGAGTGCGGTTACCCTCTGATGATGGACGCCGATGCGGCAGACCGGCCGGACGCCCGTGAGCACGCGACCCCCGCCGGCTCCGACGACCGGCTGCGCACCGCCGTACTGGCCGTGGCGGGGCTGGCCGCGTTGATCGGCGGCGGCTGGTGGTGGCAGGCCGAGGCGCCGGGCACCGGACCGGTCGGGTCCGCTTCGAGCGCCGCACCCGGGGCCGGCGGCGGGACCGACGGGTCGGCGGCGGCCCGGGTCCACGTCGTCTCCCCGCCAGGACCCGCCAATTCGAGGAGCTTCTGGCTCGTCGACCCGCAGACCGGCGACGCCACCAGGACGGACCCGCGCAGCGGCCTCATCTTCCGGGTCGACCCGGGCAGCGGCACCGCCGTCCGGGTCGACGTCGGACCCGGAGCGCCGGACGCCCGCCGGCGGACGGAGCGGGGGCTCGACGAGGCCGCGCGGCGCGGCGGGCTGGACAGGCTTCCCGACACGGTCTGGACCGCTTGGGGCCTGCTCCGGTCGACGGAGGGGCTCGTCAAGCACGCCTCCGCCGAGGGCGGGGCACGTCACTCGCTCCAGTTCCGCTGCGTCGGCCCGGGCGAGCTGCTGATCGTGATCGACGGCGCGCGGGCGGCGGACCCGATCACCAGTGCCTGCGACGGCTCGGTCACCTCGACGGAGGTCACCGGGCGGGGCGGGCCGTTCCAGGTCTCGCTGTCGAGCGCCAACGCCGAGCCGCTGCGGGTCGAGGCGCAACTGGTCGCCCTGCCCTGACGCGTCGCCCCGCCCGCCCCGGGGGCCGGGGAGGGGCCGCCCCCGGGAGGGGAGGCCACGTCCTGCCGGGCCGCCGTCCCGTGCGGGCGAGGCCGGCGGGTGGCCCTCACCGCCCGGCGTGCGGCTCAGGCGGCGAGTCGGACCAGGTCGGCGCGGTAGTCCTCGGCGGAGCGGATCTCGGGCACCACCGTGACGAGGACGCCGGAGCGGTCCACCAGCAGCGCGGTGGTGGTGCCGGGGCGGGCGGGCAGGCGCAGGAACGCGCGCAGCCCGCCGGCCGGGTCGGCGAGCGGTCGTACGGACGCCCCGGCGGGCGGCGGCGTGACGCGTACGGGTCGGTCGCCGGCGACGGTGACCACCGTCACGCCGGCCGGCGCCAGGGCGGCGGCGGTGGCCACGTCCTGCGGGCAGGGGCAGCCGTCCACCAGGATGATCATCGCTGGCGCCAGTCCGCGCAGGGACACCGGCGACTGGCCCGCGTCGACGAGGTCGAGCGCGGGCAGCGGTCGACCGGCCGCCCCGGCCCGCGGGGCGTGCGGGGCGGGGGTGGGCTCCGGTGCGGACCGGCCGGACCGGGGCCAGGTGACCGCCGCGAGGCCGGCGAGGGTGGTCAGCACCGCGACCAGCAGCACCAGCAGGGGCAGGGCGAGCGGCGACCGCAGCGGCGCGGGCGGGACGGCGCGACGGGGTGTGACGCGTAGCTCGCGGCGGATCTGCGCGGTCTCGGCCGCCAGGGCGGAGGCGTCGTCCGGCACGACCACCCGACCCCACTCCGGCGGCAGGTCGGGCAGCCCGGGGCCGTCTGCGTCGGGCTTGCCCATCGGACCCCCAGGACGTCTCGGCGCGCGGACAGCGGCTCGACCTCCAGCGTCCCGCACGGGGCCGGCTCCCGCTACACCTGGGCGCGTACCCGTCGGGCCGGGTACCATGGGAAGAGCGCATAGCCCTTGATCTCGACGTTCGCGTCACCCGTACCGGGACGTCATCCAAGCGTTACGGAGCGTGGTCAAACCACTGGTTTGGCGGCCTGTCAAGCTGAAGCAAGACCTCTCACAGGGCCCCTGAGCTGCGCCAACGGTCAGGACAGCGGTGAGACATCGGTGCCTGAGCGTGTTACCCTAGACACAGCGAAAGGGGTTTCGAACCTATGGTTTTCAGTGTCGGCGAGACCGTTGTTTACCCCCACCACGGGGCCGCACTCATCGAGGCAATCGAGACTCGGGTCATCAAGGGCGAGCCTAAGCAATACCTCGTCCTGAGGGTCGCACAGGGTGACCTGACGGTCCGGGTTCCCGCCGAGAACGCCGAGATCGTGGGTGTGCGCGAGGTGGTCGGCGAAGAGGGCCTCGGCAAGGTCTTCGACGTGCTCCGTGCACCGCACACCGAGGAGCCGACCAACTGGTCGCGGCGTTACAAGGCGAATCTGGAGAAGCTGGCCTCCGGTAACCCGCTGAAGGTCGCCGAGGTCGTGCGCGACCTGTGGCGGCGGGAGCGGGAGCGGGGTCTCTCCGCGGGTGAGAAGCGCATGCTCGCGAAGGCCCGCGACATTCTCGTCGGCGAGGTCGCGCTGGCCGAGAAGAGCACCAAGGACGAGGCGGAGACGCTGCTCGACAAGGTCCTCACCGAGGCCTAGTCCCCGCAGCATCGTCGTACCCGATTCGTAGCGAACAAACCACCGAGGACCGCGACGTGACCGCGCAGCTCAATCCGTGCGGTGACGTCGCGGTCCTCGTGCCTGCGGCCGGTGCCGGCGTACGGCTCGGCCCCGGCCGGCCCAAGGCGTTGCGGCTGCTCGGCGGCGAGCCCCTGCTGGTGCACGCGGTCCGCCGGCTCGCCGCCGCGCCGTCGGTGCACACCATCGTCGTGGCCGCCCCGGCCGCCGAGGTGGCGGCGGTACGCGACCTGCTCGCCCCGATCGCCCCGGTGACCGTGGTGCCGGGCGGCGCCGAGCGACAGGCGTCGGTGGCCGCCGCCCTCGCGGCGGTGCCCGCCGGCCCGCAGATCGTCCTCGTGCACGACGCCGCCCGTGCGCTGACCCCGCCCGAGCTGGTGGAGTCCGTCGCGGCGGCCGTCCGCGCGGGTCGCGACGCGGTGATCCCGGTGCTTCCCGTCGTCGACACGATCAAGGAGGTCGACGCCGACGAGGTCGTCCTCGGCACCGTCGACCGCTCCGCCCTGCGGGCGGTGCAGACCCCGCAGGGCTTCCGTCGGGCGGTGCTGACCGCCGCACACGCCGCCGCCGGCGACCCGCTCACCGACGACGCCGGGCTGGTCGAGAAGCAGGGTGTCCCGGTGTCCTGCGTCCCCGGCTCGGAATACGCGCTGAAGGTCACCCGCCCGTTCGACCTGGCGCTGGCCGAGCACCTGCTCGCCACGGGCGCCTGACGCGTACCCTCTTCGCATGATCGTTCCCCGGGTGGCCATCGGCACCGACGTGCACGCCTTCGAGGCGGGCCGGCCGTGCTGGGTGGCCGGTCTGCACTGGCCCGACCAGGACGGCCTGGCCGGGCACTCCGACGCCGACGTGGCCGCGCACGCCGCCTGCAACGCGCTGCTCTCGGCGGCGGGCCTCGGGGACCTGGGCGCCAACTTCGGGGTGGGCCAGCCCGAGTGGGCCGGCGCGTCGGGCGTCGCCCTGCTCACCGAGAGCGCCCGCCGGGTGCGGGCCGCCGGCTTCGCGATCGGCAACGTGTCCGTGCAGGTGATAGGCAACCGGCCCAAGATCGGCCCACGCCGCGAGGAGGCCCAGCGGGTGCTCTCGGAGGCGGTCGGCGCGCCGGTGACCGTCTCGGCGGCCACCACCGACGGGCTCGGCTTCCCGGGGCGCGGCGAGGGCCTCACCGGCATCGCGGTGGCCCTGGTGTACGAGGCTCCGGCCGCCTAGGCTCGCCGCGATGTCCAGCGACGCCACCTCCGACCGGTCCGCCGCCGACGGGTACCTCCAGCGCGCCCGGCTCCTCGCCGAACTGGGCCGCTACGACGAGGCGGCGGCCGAGGTCTCCTACGCCGTCGCCCTGGACCCGGCCGACGCCGGGGCGTTGACCGTGCTGTCCCGGGTCCACCTCGCGGCCGGACGGCCGACGGAGGCGCTGACCGCCGCCGACGCCGCCGTGGCCGTCGCCCCGGAGAGCGTCGCGGCGCTGGTCGCCCGCGCACTCGCCCTCGGCGATCTGGAGGAGTACGCCGAGGCGGCCCGTACCGCCGACCGGATCCTGGCACTGGGGCCCGACGACGCGTACGCCCAGAGCAGCGCGGCGGCGATCCTGGCCGGCTCGCGCAACGGGCAGCCGGCGCTGAACGCGGCCTGGCGCGGGGTCGAGCTGGCGCCCGAGGACCCGCAGGCGCACCTGGTGCTGGGCCTGGTGGCGGCGAACATGCGGATGTTCGACCTGGCCGAGCGCGCCTACCGGGAGGCGCTGCGGCTGGACCCCCAACTCGCCGAGGCCCGGCACGACATCGGGGTGCTGCGGCTGGAGCAGCGGCGCTGGAGCGAGGCCTTGGAACACCTCGCCGAGGCGGCCGCGGTGAGCCCCGGGCGGGTCGACTCCGGCCGGACCATCTCGCTCGGCCTGCGCCAGCTCGTGGTCTACGGCGCGGGCTGGACGATGATCACCGCCGTGCTGATCGCCTGCCTGGCGCCGGGCAGCGCGGGGCTGTCCCGGGTCGCGGCGGCGTTCGCGGCGCTCGGCGGGGCCCTGGTGGTCTGGCGCTTCGCCGCCCGGCTGCCCGGCCTGTCGCGGACCATCCTGCCGAGCCTGCTGCGCTCCGACCGCACGCTGGCGGCGGCCGTCTACGCGGCGGCCGTCGCACCGGCGCTGATCCTGCTCTACGCCCTGGTCGGCACCCCGTGGCCGCTGGTCCTCGCCATCGTCGCCGCGGCCGCCGCCGAAGTCGCCGTGCTCTCCCGCACCACGGTCTGAGCCGGCACCGACCGGTCCGCACCGGCCGCTCCCGCAGGCTGACCCGCCGGCCGCGCCCGCCGGTTCACCGGTCCGCCGCGCCCGCCGGCTGACCCGCCGGCCGCGCCCGCGAGCCGCTCCCGCCGGTCTCGCCCTCAGCCGAGGGCGAGGGCGTAGAAGACGCTGACGTCCAGCCCGTCGAGCAGCAGCAGGTGGTTGAGCTCGTCGTCGAAGAATCCGCCGAGCGGGGCGGCGGAGAGCCCGAGGGCAGTCGCGGCGAGCAGCAGGTTCTGGGCGAGGTGGCCGGTCTCCATGGCGGCGAACCGGTAGCCGCGCAGCCCGTACCGGGCCCTGGCCCGTCGCAGGTCGGCGACGACGAAGAGCCAGAGCGGCACCGTCTCGACGTCGAGCCCGTTCGGACCGGGGGGGACGTCGGTCCCGGTGGGTGCGAACTGCGGTGCGACCCGGGACAGCCGGTCGGTGCCCGGATCGGGCGCCAGCCGCTGCAGGGCGTGCCGCTGCGGCAGGTACTCGTAGAGCGCCGCCCGCACCGAGGCGACCCGGCGGGGAAGCACCAGCAGCCGGGTGGTCGCCAGGGCGCCCGGAGTCGGGTACGCCAGTCGCCGCTGGCCAGTGCGCGCCGGCGCGGTGTCACCCGCCGCGTAGCGCAGCAGCCGGCCCAGCTCCGCCTCGTCGGGCTCCCCGCCGCCGAAGTCGTACCGGGTGCGGCGGTCGAGCAACACCGCCGCGAGCGTGGTGTCGGCGAGCACACCCGGCGTCGGCTCGGGCAGTGTCAGCGTCACGACGTCGGGCGGGAGGGGCCGCTCCGGTGCGGACTCGACGGTACGGGGACGCTGACTCGGCCACTGCGTACGGAGGAACTTCGACCGCTCGTGGTAGGCCCGGTCCGGGGCGTCGACCCCGTCGGCGTGGAAGTCGGAGGCGGTGGCGGCGACCGTCGTCGGGGCGCTGCCGTCCGTCGCGGCCGGTGCGGCGTGCGCCGTGGCCGGTGTGACGTGTGCCAGCGACGCCAACCAGGCGAGGTGGCACTCGGCCGGGATGCTCAGCCCGAGCCGGTTGTGCAGCATGTGCAGCTGCGACGAGAGGATGCCGGGCACCGTCCCGCGCAACCGGCCCCGCCCGTCGAGCGCGCGTAGCCGCGCGACGTAGGCGGCGACCTCGTCCGCCCAGTAGTTCACGGTCGTGCCGGCACCCCGGTTCCGCGTGACGATGTCGGCGATGAGCCGCTGCCGGGCCGGGTAGACGGACGGGTCGGCGTGGAAGTCGCGTTCCGCGGCGGCCAGGGCCAGGCCGAGGTCCTGGCCGTGCGACTCGGGCACGAGCGCCCACCCGTTGGCATAGCCGCGCAGGAACCGCACCGCCTCGTGCCCGACGAGACCGCTGGCGGTGAGGAACCCGAACAACAGGTCAACGGTGGTCGACCGACGCCGGGCGGGCGGGGCGTCGAGCAGCGCGGCGGCGACCCGGCTGGACGCGGCGAAGAGTTCCTCGGCCGCACCGATCGCGTCCGGGCCGCCGTACCGGTCGATCTCCGGTTGGTACGGCCGTTCGAGCACCGTGCCGTGCGGATGCCAGCCCAGCTCCGGCCCACCGCCGGCCCCGTGCCCACCGCCGGTCTGGTGCCCCGCATGGGTCTGGTCGGAGGTGTGCACTCCGAACTGGGCGTACCACTGCGCCGGACGCAGTTCCCGGGCGGGCGGCGGCAGCGCGGCGACCGCCTCGACCAGCCCGGCGCGCATCCGGCGCAGCGTCTCCGGCGTCGCGTCGGCCACCCGCCAGCGCAGGTGCGGGCCGCCCTCCCAGTACCGGACGAAGAACCAGGAGGAGATCTCGCCCCGGGCGAGCAGGTCCGTCGTGGTCGGCACGATGTGCTCCCGCAGCACCCTCTCGGTGCTTTCGGACCCGGCGTGCAGGTGTACGTGCAGGGCGGACCAGCGACCCATGCAGGGCTCTCCTTCAGGGGAACGGGTGGGGCAGGACCGGGCGACCGGGGGTGGCGAGCCGGGCCTGCCGCAGGCGGGGCAGGTCGACCCGCCGGTTGAGGTGTCCGAAGGTCATCGGCACCGCCCCGGGCGCGAGCACCTTGACGGCGGCCAGGCCGAGGCGGCGCTCGGCCGCCCCGGTCTGGTCCACCACCAGCGGCGGCGTACCGGCGGCGGCCATCGCGTCGACGACCCTGCGCAGCACCTCGGTCAGGTCGGGGTGCGACCACCGGTCGCGCCAGCCGGCGAAGTGCTCGTCGAGCGGCCGCGCCGGGCCGGCGGCGGCCTCGCGGAGCGCGAAGTCGAACCGGGGCAGGGTCTCTGGCAGCAGGTGCAGGGCGGCGTGGTCCCCCAGTTCGTCCACCAGATCGGCGTCGGCGAGCATGGCGAGCAGCCGGTCCCGCGGCGGACGGGCCACCTTCGCCGCGACCGCCACGTTGACCCCGACCTCCAGGACCGCAGCCGCGGCGGCCCGGCGGGGATCGGGATGCGCCCCGGCGGCGGAGAAGGTCGCGCCCCGGTCGGTCCGGTCGGTGACGGCGAGGGCCCAGACGGCCGGGATCCCGACGTCGCTGGTGACGTCGAGCAGGTGCAGCCGGTAGCCCTCCGCCGCGATCCGGTCGGCGAGGTGCCGGGTCAGCGGATCGACGTCGGGCGGCAGTGCCAGCGCCGGTGGCGTACGGCCGGCGTACCAGGTGAGCAGGAAGGCGTCCCGCTCGATCGTCTCCAGGCAGGCGTGCAGGGTGGCCTCCTCCAGACAGCCACCCACGGCGCAGCCGCTGGAGGACTCGCGGAGGAAGCGGGCGGCTCCGGGCCGCGCCACCCCGTAGTAGGCCGCGTGCTCCGGCACGAGGACCGGCCGACCGGCGGCCAGGTCGTACGCCCACACCCACGACGTGACCGTGTCCGGGGTGTAGGGGCCGAGCCGGTACGCCCGATGGCGGACGGCCTCGTGCTCCGGCAGGCCCAGCCGGGCGGGGTCGACGGCCTCGGCGGCCAGCTCCCGGTAGCTGCCCAGCGTCGTCGTCAGGCGGCCCTGCGGGCAGCGCCCCGCCTCCCGTTCGACCGCTTCCAGCAGCGCCAACGCCTGCGCGGTCGGCTGGTCCGCGGCCCGACCGTACCCACCGACCCGACCGGACCGGCCGGGGACGGGCATCTCCGCCGCCGCGAGCGCGAGCGGGCCCTGGCGGTCGGTGTGAAGGTGCGTGACCGGCCCGTACCGGTGATCGACGAGTTCGGCGCGGAGTACGGCCAGGTCCGGCGGCCCGGGACGGATCCGGAGTCGGTCGGGTGTCGGTTGCCGGCGGGAGCGCAGGGTGATCGTGGCGGCGGTGGCCGAGTCGGGCGGCAGGGCCCCGCAGGCCGGACAGTCCGGCACCGCCCGGATCAGGTGCCGACCGACCGAGCCGTCGCGGACCGACAACACGCTGGCGACGCGGGGGTCGGCGTCGTCGGCGAGCCGGTCGGCGACCAACTCCCCGATCAGCCCCAGCCAGTACGGCGGCAGTGGCAGCGGCCGGCCGTCGGCGAGCAGCGCGGCGGTGCTGCCGGCACCGAGGACGGCCTGACGCCGGGTGTCCGCGCACCGCAGGCAGCCGCCGGCACCGGGGCTGCCCAGCGGGCCGATCTCGATCACCGTCCCGCGCACCCGCACCGGCAGGTACGCCCTGCCGGCCGCGTGGGCGGCCTGCTGTTCGGCCAGGTGCCGGGCCGCCGGCCAGTCCGCCCCGACGCCCACCGACACGGGCCGACCCCTCCGTCGTCGTACGGCTGAGGTGCCGGCGGCGATCGCCCGGACCAGGTGGTCGTCGTCTCCGATCACCCGAACCGGGCCGTCCTGCGCCGCGCCCGAGCCGGGGGGCGCGGTTCCGGGGTCGGCCGCTCCCGCCGTCGGTCCGGTGCCCGGCGCCGGGGCACCGGCGAGCGCCCCGGTCCTCGCCGCGGGCGGCCGAGCCTGTCGGCCGGTCGGCTCGCCGACGCGCTCGACGATCCCGCCGCGCAGCGAGAGCGCCGTGCCGTCGGCGAGCCCGGCCAGCACGCGTACCACCTCGTGCGCCACGAGGAACGGCAGCAGCCGGTGGTCGGCTGCCCGCACGGCCGGACCGGCGCCCGTGGCTCCAGCGGCCGGGGCTTCGGCGGCGCGGCCCGGGTCGGTCTGGCCTGCGTCGGCCCTGCCGGCCTGGCCTGTGTCGGTGGTATGGCCCGGGGTGGCGGGGCGACTGGCCGGGGCCAGCGGGCCGATCAGGGCACCGTCCGGGCGGATCGTCACCGGTAACACCGCCGGTCGAGAGGAGTCGTGCCGCCGGGACGCGGCCCGGCGGCACGGGTGGCCGGGCGGCTCCCGCCGGTCGCCCGGGTCCTGCGGGTGCACGCACACGACGAGGTCCGCGCCGTCCCCGGTGGACAGCCCGGACGCCGTCAGTACCGCCCGCACGGCCGGCGGAAGGTCGCCCTCGCCGGCGACCTCGACCGGGCGCCGCGACACCGCGTCGAGTGCTGCTGCCGGATCCGGCGCGAGCCCCGCCAGGCAGGCCGCCAACGGGTGGGCGTCACGTGCCACACGGACGTCGACCAGGACGTCGTGCTCGGCGAGGAGGCCGAGCAGCCAGCCCACCGCCCTGGCGGTCCGGTCGGGCAGTCCGAGGGTGGCGGTCTCCGGGTCGAGGCCCCGGCGCAGGAGCGGCTCCAGCCGTCGCCACAGCTCGCCGGCGACCGGCGGGCAGGTCACCACCGAACCGGACCACCAGCCGCCCACGAGCAGCCCGCCCTCGACCACCCGGAGCAGGGTGCCCGGTCGCAGGGTCACCGCGCCCACGTCGCCTCCACCCGGGTCATCCGGTGCGGGCGGCGAAGGCATCCTGCCAGGACACACCGTGGATCTCCTGGGTCGCCTCGACGAGCAGGTGGGCGCCGAGGTACCGCTCCAGCGGCGCGACGTCGCAGAGCATCAGCAGTTGGTAGAGCATGTTCGTGCAGAACCGGTAGATCTGGAACTCCCGGCTCGCGGCGATCCGCTGGAAGCCCGACGCCTCCAGCGCCTGGTGGTAGGCGCTCGCCCCGCGACGGCTCAGGTCCCACCGGATCGCCGTGGCGTCGTCGAACGAGGTGGTGAGACGCCGGAACTCGGCGGAGAAGGCACCGTTGAGCGCACCCGCGTCGTACGCCCGCTCGGCGATGCGCCACGCGGCCGCGCTCCAGGCCCGCCACGCCGCCGCCACCGGCTCGGTGGTGTCCGGCGTGGACGCCTGCCGGACCAGGCCGTGGTACCGCCCGCCGGCCCGTTCGGCGAAGGCCGCGAAGCGCGGGCGCAGGAGGTCGTCCCGCTCGCCGAAGAGGAAGTCCTCCAGGTGGGACAGGAAGGTGTGGTAGCCGGACAGCAGCCGTCCGGGCCAGGTGTCCGCGTGCGCGGCCATGGCGGTGACCACCACGCCCACCCGGGCGGCCTGGGCGTCTCCGACGAGCGCGAGCTGATCGAGCGACACCCGCACGGGAGCCAGCCCGGCGGCGAGGACGTCGGCGCGGCATTCGACCGCGCCCGGGGTGCCGAGCAGCGCGACCAGGGCACTCTGGTCGCCGTCGGTCACCAGCACCGTGTTGTCGGGCCGGATCGGGTCGTACGGGGGCGGCACGAGTTCGGCCCGGCCGGCCGCCTCGGACCGGCGCAGCAGCAGCTCCTCGTCGAGGCCGGCACGCGACGGTGTCACCGCCAGGTGCTCGCGCAGCCGCTCGGCGGCTTCGGCGGCCGCCGCGGCCCGGTGCGCCTCGGGCCCGCGCAGCCGCAGGCGTACGTGCGGGCCGTGCAGCCAGTGCCGCTCCAGGTGGACGGAGAGCCCGGCACCGCGCAACCGCTCGGCGACGGGCAGGACGGCGTCGCGCAGCAGCGGTGCCTTGACCTCCTCGTGGTAGTGACACCAGACGTCGGTGGTCGGAGTCAGTCCGGTCGTGCTCGGCTCGGTCATGGCTCGACTCCACTCGGCTCGATGGTGCGGTCGGACGGCCAGCGCCGGTCGGGTTCACGTCGGTCGACGAGTTCCGAGGTCACGCGGTCAGTCACGGAAGGGGCCGCCGGCAGGTAGGTCTCGACGACCAGTTCGGTGACCCGGTGCGGCCGGTCGTGGCCGGCGGGGCGGGGCAGGGCCTCCTCGACGACCAACCGGCCGGTGATCCGCCCGAGCCATCGGGGCACGCTGCGCAGGTGCAGCGGGCTGGCCAGGTCGACGAACTGCGGCTTGGGTCGGGCGACCGCCTCCCGGAGCCCGGCGATCGTCGGGGGAGGCGGGGGCGCGGACGCGTGCTCCGACGGGTGCCGGGCCTGGTCGCCGGGTTGCTGGGCGGCGTGGCCCGGCGCGGGCTGCTGCCCGCCGTGGCGGCCACCCTGGTTGAGGAAGACCTGGTCGGGCAGGTCCCAGCCCGCCCGCAGCGCCGCGGCGGCGGCGACCGACGGCGTGCCGAGCCCGCGAAGGTGCCGCTCGGCGCCGTCGTCGAAGCGCCAGCTCCGGCGGGCGAGGACGACCCGGCCGCAGCGGAGCCGGTCGGAGACCACGGCTCGGCCGCCCGGACCGGACACCGTGCGAGTCGCGGCCAGGTGGCGGAGCCCGACCTCGCTGGTGCCCAGGTCGCCGAGCAGCGCGGCCACCCGGGCCGGCAGCGCCGGCGGCGCGAGGAAGCCGAGGTACAGCACGTCGAGCAGCTCACCGGTGGCCGGATCGAGCAGCCGGATCTGGTCGCTGGCCAGGTCGTGCACCAGCTCGATCGAGGCGAGGTCGAGCCCGCCCAGTCGCCGGTCGTCGCCGATGTCCTCGCCCACCAGCAGCGGGTGCAGGTTCGCGTTGAAGCCGTGCACCGGCCGGAACTGGGCCACCCGGCCGGGCAGCACCCGGCGGAGCTGGGCGGCAACCGTGTCGCGCATGCCGGTGTCGCCGAAGAGGTCCAGGAAGCGACTGGTGAACCGGCCCCAACCGCCGTAGATGTGGTTGAGGTGCAGCGATCCGTCCGGGCCGTGCTGGCCGAAGAAGGCGTACGACACCGGTCGGGCCCGCAGCCAGCGGGGCAGTGCCGCGGCCGCCTCGGCGACGAGTCCGGCGGCGACGACGGTCTCCACGCCGTCGCTCGCCCCGTCGGCGCGTACGGCGCGCACCACCTCCTGACGCAGCGCGGCCAGCGCGGCCAGCTCGGGCACCTGGTCGACCGGGCCGCCCGTCAGGCTCCCGTCCGGGGTGATCGCCGGCAGGTCACCGAAGCCGGCGCCCACCTCGCCGAAGAACTCGCCGAGGTCGGCACAGCGGCCCGCGGGACCGTAGCGTTCGACGAACCGGTGTCGCAGGAGCCGGCGCGTCACCTGGTCCCTGTCGAACAGCAGGGCGAGGCTGGTCAGCGCGGCGAGGTCGGCGGTGTCCGCGGGCGGTCGGGTCAGGCGTACCGGTCCGGGCAGCACGACGTCCTCGGTGACGGGCGCGTGGGGCGGCGCGGTGGCGCCGAGCTGCTCCAGGGCCTGCTGCCAGCTGGCGCCGATGCGCCGTACGAGCGCGCCACGTCGCGCCGCGTCGACCTCGGCCAGCGACCGGATGTCCTGGTCGAGTTGTCGTACCTGGTCGGCGAGGGCGGGCGCGCCGGTGTCGCCGAGCCAGTCGGCGACCGCCGCCAGCGCCGCCGGGTCGTGCTCGGTGGTCGGGGGCACCGGGACCAGCAGGCGTTCGTCGCAGAGCCGGGTGACGAGGCGCCGCGCGCGGCCTTCGGCCTCGGCGGCGTCGGCGGCGGGGCGTGCGGCGCCCCGGGCGAGGGCCGCCACGAGGTCCGCCGGCGGGTGCCCGCCGGGTGCGGCGCGGAGCACCCGGATGATCGCGGCCAGTGCGGGCCGCAGCGGCATCCGGACGCGCTCCTCCCGGATCGCCGGCATGCCGTCGGCGCCGGTCGTCGGGTGCTCCCGGTAGAACACCACGTGCCCGTCGTGCGCGCGCGTGCCCGGTGCCAGCCGGTGCGGGATCCGCGGCAGCTGGCCCGGGCGGCTGCTCCCGGCCAGGAAGAGGCTGGCGACCAGGCTGGCGGGAGGGCGGGTCACCGCCACCGGTTCTCCCGCTGCCGTCAGGTCCAGGCCCGCCACGAGGTCCAGGTTGGCCGGCAGCGCCCGGTCGGGCGGGGGCGTCGGCGGGGCGGGGACGGCCCCCGTGTCCGGCCAGGGGGCCCAGCCGACGACGGTGAACCAGGACAGCGGGCTGGTCCGGGTGGTGGCCCGCAGGGCGTACCGGAGCACGGTGGGTTCGGACTTGCGACCGCGGGCGTCCGGGTCGCCGCCGCGCGCCGCCGCCCGCCGCACCGCCGCCAGCAGCTCGGGGCTGGTCAACGCGGCGGCCCGACCGAACGCCTCGCTGCCGCACAGGGCGGCGAGCGCGGCGCGCTCCTCGACCAGCGCGGCGTCGGACCCGGCGTCGACGGCGGCGGTGAGCCGGTCGACCTCGGCTCGGACCCGCAGCCAGCGCCCCAGCGCCGGCAGCCGGCCGGGCAGGTCGCCGAGCCGGGCCCGGAGGTCGTCGGCCGGGGAGCGGCCGTTGTGGACGTCGCGCCGCAGCGGCAGCAGGACCGAGCGGCGGTACGCCGTCGAGGCCTGGCCGCCGAGCCGGTACAGCTCCCCGGTGAGTCCGGGGCCGAGGGCCCGGCACTCGACCAGCCGGTCGACGAGCTGGTCCTGGAGGCGACGCAGGTGCCGTCCGGCCGGTCCGGCCGCCGGCTGGTCCACCGCCGTCCGGCGGACCAGCACGTACGGAGCGACCTGCACCGTCGACGCGGCTCGGCGGTTCGCTGCCGGAGCCGGCGGCGGGGCAGGGGACTGGCGGGTGGTTGTCACGCGTTCCTCCGTACGCGGTCGTCGACCGCGACCACGGTCGAGCCGGCGGGGCCGGCGAGTCGCCACTGTCGGCGTCCCGGCCCCACCGGTCGGTCACGGTCTGTTACTGGGGCAGCTCGTAGGCGCAGGAGGAGTAGCCGAGCCACTCCCAGACGATCGAGACGCTCGCCGAGGCGCCGGTCTCCGGCAAGGCCACCGACTCGCGTACCGCGTGCACCTCCAGCAGGTCGGACATCTCGAGGTCGGTCAGGTTGAGGTCTTCCAGGTCGGCCAGGGTGGCCGTCATGTCGCGCATCGGGTACTCCGATTCCAGGGGGATGTCGTCGACGAACAAGCGCACTTGTCGATGACAAGATGGACAGTGCGCAAGATGTTAGTCAGGTCCGCCCACGAACCAGTCGTCCGACCGTCCAGTCGCCGATGGCCGTATGACGGCCGCCGGCTGACGATCAGAAGGAACCGCGATCACGCGGACGATGTGCGGGAGGTCGGACGCCCGCATGCACAAAGGTGCTGCGGCCCGCCCTGCGGACCGCAGCACCGGTGACCCGTCAGGGGCGGCGGGCCCAGGTCCAGGCGTATCCGTCGTCCTCGCACGCGGTCGCGGCGTCGCAGAGGTCGAGGGGCCGGAAGGTGTCGACCATGACGGCCAGCTCGTCGAAGAAGTCGGCGCCGATGGAGCGCTCGGCGGCGCCCGGCTGCGGTCCGTGGGTGAAGCCGGACGGGTGCAGCGAGATCGAGCCCTGTTCGATGCCGGAGCCGCGCCGGGCCTCGTAGTTGCCGCCGGTGTAGAAGAGCATCTCGTCGGAGTCGACGTTGTGGTGGTTGTACGGCACCGGGATCGCGTCCGGGTGGTAGTCGACCTTGCGGGGCACGAACGAGCAGATCACGAAGTTCGGGCCCTGGAAGGTCTGGTGCACGGGCGGCGGCTGGTGGATCCGGCCGGTGATCGGCTCGAAGTCGTGGATCGAGAAGGCCCACGGGTACATGTGGCCGTCCCAGCCGACCACGTCGAACGGGTGGTTCGCGTAGACGTAGCGCGTCCACCCCCGCCGGTGCCGGACCAGCACCTCCACGTCCTCGCCGTCGACCAGCAGCGGCGCGTCCGGTCCCCGGACGTCGCGCTCGCAGTAGGGCGAGTGCTCCAGGAACTGGCCCCGCAGGGAGAGGTAGCGCTTGGGCGGACCGACGTGGCCCGCCGCCTCGACGGCGAGCAGCCGGGTCGGCGAGTCGCCGGTGGGCACGAGGCGGTGGATGGTCGAGGTGGGGATGACGACGTAGTCGCCGGGCGCCGCGTCGAGCACGCCGAACGTGGACTCGACCCGCAGGGTGCCCGACTCCACGTACAGGCAGTGGTCGCCGGTGGCGTCGCGGAACAGCGGGGACGGCCGGTCGGCCAGCACGTACGCGATGCGCACGTCGTCGTTGGCGAGCAGGTACCGCCGGCCGAGCACCGGGTCGGCGCCCGCGCCGTCGAGCTTGTGGGTGCGCAGGTGCCGGGGCTTGAGCGGCAGGTTCGGCACCCGGGTGAACGCCGGCGGGGTGAACTCCTCGGCCGCCACGATCGCGGTCGGCGCGTGCCGGTGGTAGAGCAGGGACGAGTCGGAGGAGAAGCCCTCCTGGCCCATCAGCTCCTCGGCGTAGAGGCTGCCGTCGGGCTGGCGGAACTGGGTGTGGCGCTTGCGCGGCACCTCGCCGACGCTGCGGTAGTACGGCATCTCGCCTCCCGGTTCGTCCCGTTCACCGATCCACTGGCGTCCGATAATCGGACGCTGTTGTCCGTTCCTTGTAGCGTCCCGTACATTCTTGTCTCGTGTCAACGCAGGTGCCCGCGCTTCTCGACGGCCTCGTCGACGACGCCGCCGTCTTCCCGCCCGGCAGCGCGTCGCTGCCCGACGCCGTCGCCGCGCACCGGCGGCACCGCAGCTCCTGGTACGCGGACCTGGTCGGCCCGCTCCTCGTCCCGGCCACGAGGCTGCCCGAGCTGGCGGGCCTGCTCGGCGCCGACGAGCGGATCGCGGTCGGCGTGATCGGCGACGTGCCGCCCGACCGGCTCGCCGAGGTGCGGGCCACGGCCGACCCGCGCATCCGCGTGCGCCAGGTGGAAGCGGCGGTCGCCAGGCGCGGCGAGGACCCGCTGCCCGGGCTGACCGGGCTCGTGGCCCTGGCCCGCCACGCCGACGCCGGCCCGTCCGCCCTCGACGCCGTCTACGCCGAGCTGCCGCTCACGTTCGGGCTGATGGGGGCGCTGGACGCGCTCGCCGCCGCCCGCGCCGACGGGGTGCCGGTCGCCGCGAAGTTCCGCACCGGCGGGCTGGCCGCCGAGCTGTTCCCCACCCCGGCGGAGCTGGCGGCCGTGATCTGCGCCTGCCGGGACCGGGGCCTGCCGTTCAAGCTGACCGCCGGGCTGCACCAGGCGGTCCGGCACCTCGACCCGGAGACCGGATTCACCCACCACGGCTTCGTCAACGTGCTGGCGGCGACGCTGGCCGCCGCCGGGGGCGCCCCGCTGGCCCGGGTCGCCGAGCTGCTCACCGCGGCCGACCCGCGCCCGCTGGTGCAGCTCGCCGAGGCGGGACTGGCCGATGCGCGCCCGCTGTGGATCGGTTTCGGCTCGTGCAGCATCCTGGAACCACTGACCGATCTGATCCGGCTGGGGCTGGTGAACGGGGGCTTCGACGCATGAGCGGGCGTCAGCGAGCGAATCATCTTTGCCGGCCGGTGGTGCCGCAGGCCGGTCCGGAGCGCAGGGGAGGGACGGCATGAGCTGGGTGAGTGGTGCCGACGGTTCGCCGTACGGGGTGACCAACCTGCCGTACGGGGTGTTCCGCCACGCCCAGGGCGAGCCGCGGGTCGGCGTACGCGTCGGCGACTTCGTGCTCGACCTGGCGGGCGCGGAGGAGGCCGGGCTGGTGCTGGCCGCCGGGACGCTGGGCCGGCCCACCCTCAACGCCTTCATGGCCCTCGGCCGCCCACAGTGGACGGCCGTCCGGCAGCGGGTGACGGAGCTGCTCACCGACGCCGACCACCGGCCGGCCGTGGAGCCGCTGCTGGTGCCGCTGGCCGAGGCGCGGATGCAGTTGCCGTTCGAGGTCGCCGACTACGTCGACTTCTACTCCTCGGAGCACCACGCGTCCAACGTGGGCCAGATCTTCCGCCCCGGCCAGCCGCCGCTGCTGCCCAACTGGAAGCACCTGCCGATCGGCTACCACGGCCGCGCCGGCACGGTCGTCGTCTCCGGCACGCCGGTGGTGCGGCCGAGCGGGCAGCGGGCCACCCCGCAGGGGCCGGTCACCGGCCCGTCCGTACGCCTCGACATCGAGGCCGAGGTCGGTTTCGTGGTCGGCGTGCCGAGCCCGCTGGGCGACCGGGTCCCGGCCGGCGACTTCGCCGACCACGTCTTCGGCGTCGTGCTGGTCAACGACTGGTCGGCCCGCGACATCCAGGCCTGGGAGTACCAGCCCCTCGGCCCGTTCCTGGGCAAGTCCTTCGCCACCTCGGTCTCGGCCTGGGTGACCCCGCTGGACGCGCTGGGCGACGCCTTCGTGCCCGCCCCCGAGCAGGACCCGCCGGTCGCCGACTACCTGCGCGACGTGCCGCACCTCGGGCTGGACCTGCGCCTGTCGGTGGAGTGGAACGGCGAGCGGGTCAGCGAGCCGCCGTTCGCCACCATGTACTGGACGCCGGCCCAGCAGCTGGCCCACCTGACCGTGAACGGCGCCTCGCTGCGCACCGGCGACCTCTACGCCTCGGGCACCGTCTCCGGGCCCGAGCGGAGCCAGGTCGGCTCGTTCCTGGAACTCAGCTGGGGCGGGAACGAGCCGGTGAAGTTCGCCGACGGCGGGACCCGCACGTTCCTGGAGGACGGCGACACGGTCACCATCACCGCCACCGCGCCCGGCCCGGACGGCACCACCATCGCCCTGGGCGAGGTGACGGGGAAGGTCCTCGCCGCCCGCTGACCCACCTTCCGATCACCGGCGGTCCCCGGTCGCACAGTCGGTGCGACCGGGGACCGTTGCTTGCGCGTTGATCGTCGCGGATTCCGTCGCCATGCCGCGCCGGGCCGGACCGGACGCCCCTTCCGGTCCCGGCCCGGCCGCCGGTTGGCGTACCGACGACAGGAAGGTGACCACGATGAACGATCTCCCGGGCGCGGTCTGGCGTACCAGCAGCCGCTCCAACGACCAGGGCCTCTGCGTGGAGGTGGCGGACAACCTGGTCGGCGCCCTCGGCGTGGTGGGCGTACGTGACTCGAAGGACCAGGCGGGCCCCACGCTGGCGGTCAGCCCGCCGGGGTGGGCGGCCTTCGTCGGCGCGATCCGGGCCGGCCGGTTCGGTCGCTGACGACCGCTCGTGACCGGGGCCCCGGCGGTGGAAATTCCGCTCCGGGGCCCCGTTCCGCGTTCACCCGGCGTACCGTCGATGCCACGGGAGGTGGCATGTCGACGGTGGCGGTCACGGAGTTCGTGCGGGCGCACGACGTCGACCTCTGGCGGCTGCTGACCGACCTGAGCGCCCGCACCCGGCGCTTCACCGGTCCGGTGGAGGTGCTCACCCCCGGCCGGTTCGGGCCGGGCACCGCGTGGCGGGAGACCCGTTCCCAGCCCGACGGCACCGCGCTGGTCGAGGAGTTCATCGTCATCGAGGCCGAGCCGCCCCGGCGGTTGGTGCTCGGTTCCCGGGGGGCCGGCGTGGACTACCGGATCACCTGGACGCTGCGCCCGGTCGAGCGACGTCGCCGGGGCTGCACCGCCGTCACCGTGGCGCAGGAGTCGATGCCGACGGCTCCGTACGGCCGGGTGGTCGCGCTGCTGCTCGGCGGGCTCGCGGCCCGGGCGGTCGAACGCGCGCTGCGGCAGGACCTCGCCGACCTGGCCGCCGCGGCGGTCACCGGCGCGACCGAGGCGGCCTGAGACCCACCGGGCCGGGCACCGGCGCGCGGGTCGCTCGGATGTCGACGGCGGGCACCGCCGCGACGGTCGTCCGCAGGTGACCTGACACGGCCCGGAACGGCCCCGCTGGGTAGGGTGCCGGGCGGAGGTGCGGCATGGGGTTCCCGAACGGCCGGCGGCGGATCGCCGCGGCGGTCGCGGCGCTGCTCGTCGCCGTCGCCGTCGCGGCGACGGTCTACCGGGTGCTCGCCCCGGCGGAGGTCAGCACGCCCGCCCGCGTCGAATACCCGGCCGCCGCCTCTCCCACCGCCGGCGTGATCGGCCGGCTCCCCGTCGCCCCCCTCATCGTGGACGGTCGACTGCGGGTCTACGCGGCCCACCGCCAGGTCTACGCCGACCGGCCGGTCGACGGCCGCTACCGGACGACGCCGTACTGGTCGTACCGCCGTTGGCCGGCGGCGCTCGACGGGGTCGTGGCGAGCGGGACGACGGTGGTCACGCGCTGGTCCGACGGGCGGCTGGTGGCGCTGGACGCGCGGACCGGCCGGGTCGCCTGGCGGGCGGACGGCCCGGCGCCGGCGGGGGAGCGGTCGGTCCGACGCACCGGCGCGGCGACGGTCTGGGACCCCCGGGGGATCTTCGTGGCCCGGGCCTCCGACGGCCGGCAGGTGGTGCTGGCGGTCGGGGCGCAGTGGATGCGTGCCGTGGACCTGGCCGACGGCCGCGAGCTGTGGCGGTCGCACGTCACCGTCACGGTGCCGCCGGGCGACGGCGCCGACGCGGCCGCCGGGTGTCGGGACGCGCTCGGCACGACCGGGTCGGGACAGCTGATCGTCGTCGACTCCTGCGCGGGGCCGGCGGTGGTGGAGTTCCGCGACGCCGTGACCGGGGCGGTGGGCGTGCGCTGGCGTCCGCCCGGCGCCGGCGCCGAGCTGGTGGCGACCCCGGTGGGGTGCGGCACCGGCCGGACCGGGTGCACCGGGCTGCGCACGGCGGCGCCGGGTGACGACGCCGGCCGGGGTTGGCTGCTCGGTCCCGGTGAGCCGGTCGCCGCCCCGGCGCTGGACGGGCCGGACGCGGAACTGGTGTACGGGACGGCCGTGGCGGTCGTGGACGGGGTGCCGGTCGGCCGCTCGGCGCGTACGGGGGCGCAGCTGTGGCGCCGGTCCGACCTGTCGCGGGTGCGGCTGCTCGCCGTCCAGCCCGACCGGGTGCACCTGCTGACGGAGACGAACGACCTGCTGACGCTCGACCCGGCGACGGGGGCGCAGCGGTCCTACTTCGCGCTGAACGTGGGCTCGGACGGGATCGGGTGGGCCCCCGGCGCGGCGTACGCGGCCGACGGGTTCGTGGCCGTGGAGCGGCTCCGCAAGCCGGTCGACCCGACGGGGGACGACCGGCGCTACTACCTGACCTCGGAGCCACTGATCCTCGCGGCGACGTGAGTGGCGATCCGGACCGCGCCGGGAAACGCCGGCCGGCCCGGCTGCTCGACAAAACGGACATAAGTTATTTATAGTCCCACTGTGCGTCTCCTGGCAGCCCTGTTGGGCGCGATCCTGATCCTCGTCACCGCCTCGCCGGCCGACGCCGCGCCGTCCGGCCGGACGGTCCGGCTCGCTCGGACGGTGGGGGTGGACATCACCGTGCCCGCCTCCGTCAGTCTCGGCAGCGGGTTCACCGGCGGCACCATCACCAGGCAGTTGGGCACGGTCGAGGTGCGTGACTCGCGTGGCCAGGTCAACCCCAACCTGTGGGTCGCCACGGTCTCCTCGAGCGTCTTCGTCACCGGCGCCGGTGGAGCGCAGCGGACGATCACCAACGACCGGGTCTCATACTGGTCCGGGCCGGCGACGCGGAGCACGGGCGGCGGCACGCTGGTGCCCGGGCAGCCGACCCCCGCGCAGGCGGTGACCCTGAACGTCGTCCGCGAGGCGTTCCGCAAGACGGCCGGCAACGGCAACAACAGGGTGGCCTGGGCGCCCACCGTCCGGATCGCCATCCCGACCGGGATCGTGGCGGGCACGTATCAAGGCACCATCGTCCACTCCGTCGCCTAATGGGTGATATGTCCGGAACAGAGTGTCATGGTGGGTATGGGAACCTAGCGTGGGCCGCATGAGAAAGCCACTTCTTGCTTTGACCGCCGCCGCCGCGGCCGCCGTGGTGGCCCTGGGCTCGCCCGCAGCGGCCGCGCCCACCGACGACACCATCGTCACCTTCACGGTGGGAGCGGCGAACCTGGACATCATCGCTCCGCCCGGGGTGAACCTCGGGTCCACCTTCGCCGACACCACCATCGAGGGGCCGATCGGTCCGGTGCAGGTCGTCGACCAGCGCGCGGCGCTCAACGCCACCTGGGTCACCACGGTGAGCGTGACGGAGTTCGTCAGCGGCGCCGGCAGCCCCGAGGAGACCATCACGCCCAACCTGGTCGAGTACTGGTCCGGGCCCGCGACCGCCACCACGGGCACCGGCACCTTCGTCCCTGGGCAGCCGACCGAGGCGGACGCCGTCACCCTCTCCTCGCCCCGGGTCGCCTTCTCGAAGACGTCCGGCAGCGGAAACAACTCGGCGACCTGGAACCCGACCATCCGTGTCAACGTCCCGGCAACGGCGGTGAGCGGCACCTACAGTGCGACGGTGACCCATTCGGTGGCATGACCCGGCCCGCGTCGTCGCCCTGGCCCTGACCCTCCTGGTCACGGTCGGGGCACCGGCGCTGGCCGCGCCGCACGGGTCGGGGCCGGCGGTCCGCTCCGGCCCGCTGGCGCAGGCGCCGGACCTGCCCGACGTCGACCAACCGGCGGCCAGGCGGCCCGGCCGGGACGGCCCACGCAAACCGTCGCCCAGCCCGAGCCCGGTCGGGCCGGCGTCCGCGGTCGGCATCAGGCTGCTCGACGCGCCAATGAACCGCCGCGACGACACCCGGGCACACAAGTACGTCGTCGACCACCTCCGTCCGGGCACGACCATCGAGCGGCGGATCATGGTCAAGAACCAGTCCGAGGACCGTCGCCCCGTCGGGGTGTACGCCGCCGCCGCCGACGTCACAGGTGAGGGCTTCGTCTTCGCGCCCGGCCGCACCGAGAACGAGTTGAGCAGCTGGATCACGGTCAACCGACCGGAACTGGACCTGGCGCCGGGCGAGGAGACCGAGGTCCTGATGACCATCGAGGTGCCGCGCGCCGCCGAGGCCGGCGAGCGGTACGCGGTCGTGTGGGCCGAGGTCGCCGGTGCCGGCGGGCAGACCGTACGCAACGTCGGCCGGGTCGGCGTCCGGGTCTACCTCTCCGTCGGGCCGGGCGGTGAGCCGCCCTCCGGTTTCGAGATCGGCCCGCTGACCGGCGGGCGGGAGAAGGACGGCAGCCCCGTGCTGACCGCCGAGGTGCGCAACACCGGCAGGCGGGCGCTCGACCTGGCCGGCGAGCTGCGGCTCACCGACGGGCCGGGCGGGCTCTCGGCGGGGCCGGTGAAGGTGGAGGCGGGCACCCTCGCGCTGGACGGCCGGACCACCGTCCGGGTCGCCCTGGACCGCCGGCTGCCGGACGGGCCGTGGGAAGCGAAGATCGACCTCGCCAGCGGCTGGACGAAGCGCTCCGCCACGGGCAGGGTCAGCTTCGGGCCCGTACCGGTGGCGGCCACCAGCGCCGTCGACCGCTCCGGGCAGGTACTCACCGGAGGGCTGGCCACCTCGGGCCTGGTCCTGGTGCTGTTCGCGGTCTACGCGTACCGGCGTCGGGCCCGGGTCCGGCAGCCGGTGGCGGTCGCCTGAGACTGCCGGTCCGGTCCGCGAGGGGATGGCGGACCGGACCGGCACCCGGCTCAGGCGAGCGCGGCCTCCGCCGCCGCCAGGAAGGCGTCGTTCTCGGCCGGGGTGCCGATGGTGACCCGGACCCCGTCGCCGGCGAACGGCCGGACGATCACGCCCCGCGCCTCGCACGCCTTGCCGAAGTCCACCGCCCGGTCGCCCAGCGGCAGCCAGACGAAGTTGGCCTGGCTGTCCGGCACGTCCGCGACGAGCTTGCGCAGCGCCTGCGTCACGCGGTCGCGCTCGGTCACCACGAGGGCGCACCGCCGTCGCACCTCGTCCTCCTGGGCCAGCGCCGCGAGTGCGCCCGCCTGGGCGACCATGTTGCTGGAGAACGGCGTCACGACCTTGCGTACGGCCGCCGCCACCGCCGGCTGGGCGACCAGGAAGCCGATCCGCAGGCCGGCCAGGCCCCACGCCTTGGAGAGCGTGCGCAGCACGACCACGTTCGGCCGGTCGAGGTAGGTGAGGCCGTCCGGCACCTCCGGGTCGGTGACGAACTCGCGGTACGCCTCGTCGATCACGACCAGCACGTCCTCGCCGACCGCGTCGAGGAAGCGGTCCAGCTCGGCGCGGCGCACGGACGTGCCGGTGGGGTTGTTCGGGTTGCAGACCACGATGAGCCGCGTCCGGTCGGTCACCGCCGCGGCCATCGCCGCCAGGTCGTGCCCGTGCCCGGCGTCGTTGGGCACCCGTACGCTGGTCGCGCCGCTGGTCGCCGCGATGATCGGGTACGCCTCGAAGGAGCGCCACGCGTAGAGGAACTCGTCGCCGGGCAGGCAGGTGGCCCGCACGAGGTGCTCGGCCAACGCCACCGACCCGCAGCCGGTGGCGATCCGGTCGACGTCCACGCCGTACCGCTCGGACAGCGCCTGGCGCAGTGCGAGCACGCCCATGTCCGGGTAGCGGTGCACCCCGGCGGCGGCCTCGGCGACGGCCTCCACCACGCCGGGCAGCGGCCCGTACGGCACCTCGTTGCTGGCCAGCTTGATCGCCTCGGGAAGGCCCAGCTCGCGGGCCAGGTCGGCCGGGCTGCGACCGGGCACGTAGTTGGGCAGCGCGTCCAGGTCGGCGCGGGTCAGCCGCAGTTCCGGCTGGTGACGTCCGGGGTCGGTCATGGGGTGTCTCCCGAGGGGTCGGTGCGGTCGTCGGGGGTGCGGTCTTCGGGGGTGGTGCGGCTGCCGCGGGGGAGCTGGACCACCACGGTCTGCGCCCGCTTGTCGTGCAACGCCTGACGCAGCGGGTGGTCGAAGAGCGGGGAGAGCGCGTCGACGAGCTGCAGCAGCAGGCCCAGGCCGCAGCAGTACCAGAGCAGGGTGGGCAGGCCGAGGGTGTTCCACCGGCGCAGCGCCCGGCCGAAGCCGAGCGGCTCGTCCGCTTTCATCGGCAGCACCTTGACGCCCACCAGCCGCTTGCCGAAGGTCTGCCCGCCCGAGGCCATCGTCGGCACCTCGTACGCGAGCCAGAGCGCCGTGGCGATCAGCAGGATGACGACCTGGAGGCCGCCGGCCTGTTCGCTGGGCTGCGGCAGGCCGTCGGTGGAGCTGTCGCCGGCCATCGCCCGCCGGAACACCTCCCGCCAGTACGGCGTGACCTCGTCGACCAGCCGCCAGACGAACCAGCCGTTCACCACGGCGTTCAGCGCGAAGACGATCGCGAAGTCGATCAGCCGGGCGACCAGCCGGGCACCGAACCCGGCCAGGGGAAGCCCGTGCGGGCGGGGCTCCGGCGGGCGTCCCGGCCAGCCGCCGGGCGGCCAGCCGGCCGGGGGACCGCCGCCGGGCGGCCAGCCGGGCGGTAGGTCCTGGCCGGGTCCCTGCGCCTGGCCGGGTCCCTGCGGCGACTGCCACGGGTAGGGCTGGCCCGGGTACGGCTGACCGCCCCCGGGCGCGGCGGCCGGCGCGGGAACCGGGGCCGCGGGTGACGTCGGGGCGGGCGCGGCGGGTGGCTCGGCCGGCGGCGGCCCCTCGGGCGGGGTGGCGTCGACGGGGATCGGCGCGCCGATCCAGCCCTCGCCGTCCCAGTAGCGCCGGGTGTCCGGGTCTGCCGGGTCGACGTACCAGCCCGGTTCGACGCTCATGGCCTGGCCTCGCTGCGCTCGCTCACGCAGACACCTTAACGACGACGGTGCCGGCGAACTTGTCGTGGAGGCACTGCTGCCAGGGCTTGTCCCACAGCTGCCAGAGCCCGTCGAGGTAGCTGAGGCCGGGCAGGAAGCCGGCGGCCAGGTACTGCACCGCGTACCGGCGGCCGGCCATCCGACGGTCCAGCGCGGCGGCCGGGTCGAGCGGCACGATCCGCAGCTTCATCACCTTCTTGCCGTACGTCTGCCCGGTGCGCTTCATGTACTCCACGTGGTAGAGCCAGTAGAGCCCGAGCATCACCACCACCAGGGCCAGTTCGAGCAGCAGGATCGGCAGCATGAACTCCGTGAGGAACGCGTCGGGCGGCGGCCCGTCCGGGTAGGTCCGGGTCAGGTCGGTCGCCACGTTCCAGAACAGGATCAGCAACGGCGGCAGGAAGAGCACCATCGCCACCGCCGTGCTCACCGCGCCGTCGATCAGCGCGGCGAGCAGCCGGTCACCGAAGCTGGCGAGCGGCTGGCCGCCGGGCCCGAGCGCCGGGGCCGGGCGGGGCGGACCGGCCCAGCCCGGGGGCGGCGGGGTCCAGCCCGGCGGCGGGAGCTGACCGGGCGGGGCGTGCCGGGGCGGCACCGCGTACCCCTGTCTGGCGGGACCGGAAGGCGGCACGAAGCCGCCGGCGGCGGGCGGGGGCCCACCGGCCGGCGGCGTCGGGTACGTCGGAGGCTGCGTCACGCTCGTCAGTGTTACAGGTTGCCGCGCGCTTCCTGCTCCCGCTCGATGGCCTGGAAGAGCGCCTTGAAGTTGCCCTTGCCGAAGCCGAGCGAGCCGTGCCGCTCGATCAGCTCGAAGAAGACCGTCGGACGGTCCTGCACCGGCTTGGTGAAGATCTGGAGCAGGTAGCCGTCCTCGTCCCGGTCCACCAGGATCTTGCGGGCCTTCAGCTCCTCGATCGGCACCCGCACCTGGCCGATCCGGGCGCGCAGCTCCGGGTCGTCGTAGTAGGAGTCCGGGGTGTCCAGGAACTCGACGCCGGCGGCGCGCATGGCGTCGACGCTGGCCAGGATGTCGTTGGTGGCCACGGCGATGTGCTGGGCGCCCGGGCCCTGGTAGAACTCCAGGTACTCGTCGATCTGCGACTTCTTGCGGGCGATCGCCGGCTCGTTGAGCGGGAACTTCACCTTGCGGGTGCCGTTCGCGACGACCTTGCTCATCAGCGCCGAGTAGTCCGTGGCGATGTCGTCGCCGATGAACTCGGCCATGTTCGAGAAGCCCATGACGCGCTTGTAGAACTCGACCCACTCGTCCATCCGGCCGAGCTCGACGTTGCCGACCACGTGGTCGACGGCCTGGAAGAAGCGCTTCGGCTGGAGGCCGGCGTCGATCATCGGCTGGCGGTCCACGATCGGCGCGCGGGCCACGAAGCCGGGCAGGAACGGGCCGGTGTAGCGCGACCGGTCGACCAGGGTGTGCCGGGTGTCGCCGTACGTCGCGACGGCGGCCAGCCGGACCGTGCCGTGCTCGTCGCTGACGTCGTGCGGCTCGAGCAGGCCGGTGGCGCCCTGCGCGGTGGCGTGCGCGTACGCCGCGTCGACGTCCGGCACCTCCAGCGCGATGTCGGAGACACCGTCGCTGTGCTTCGCCACGTGCTCGGCGCCCTCGGCGTCCGGGCGGACGGCCCCGGTCAGCACGAACCGGGCCGAGCCGCTGGTCAGCACGTACTGGGCGTGGTCGCGGTAGCCCTGCTCCGGGCCCCGGTACGCCACGCAGGTCATCCCGAAGGCGGTGGAGTAGTAGTGCGCGGCCTGCTTGGCGTTGCCCACCAGGAAGTGCACGTGGTCGAGGCCCTTGACGGGGAACGGGTCGCGGCTGATGTCGTGGTCGACGGCGCCGACGAGCACGTCGACGTCGACGTCGTCGGACGCCTGGGGTCGGTCGATCGCCTGGGTCATCGCGGTCTCCCTCAAGTTCCGGTCGGCCCGGTGGCCGCCGCCGTCGGTCAGGTGCGGTGGTGCTGTGGCGAGGATCGCGGGGAAGTGCCGCACTGGGCAACTGTCACTCCAACGCCTGGTCAGGTTGCACATTAAGTAGGGTGCAGAGGTATGGGTGCTGGTCAGGTTGTGCAGCTCGACGTCCTCGACGCGCGGTTGATCGAACTGCTCGCGGAGGAACCGCGGATCGGGGTGCTGGAGTGTTCCCGGCGCCTCGGCGTCGCCCGGGGCACCGTGCAGGCCCGGCTGGACAAGCTCGTCGAGCGGGGCGTCGTCGGCGGGTTCGGGCCGGAGATCTCGCCGGCGGCGATCGGGTTCGGGGTGACCAGCTTCGTCACCCTCGAGATCAGCCAGCGGGACGGGCACGACCTGGTCGCCGCGCACCTGGCCGCCATCCCGGAGGTGCTGGAGGCGCACACCATCACCGGCTCCAGCGACCTGCTCTGCCGGATCGTGGCCCGCTCGAACACCGACCTCCAGCGGGTGATCGACCAGATCGTCTCGTACGAGGGCATCCGCCGCGCCTCGACGATCATCGCCCTGGCCGAGCAGATCCCCTACCGCACGCTTCCCCTGGTCCGCTCCGCCGCCCAGCGGTGAGGCGGGAGCCCGCGCCGCGATGACGGGCTTGCTCCGCACGCCCCCGAAGGCCGAGAAAGGGCGGCGACACGGCGGCGCGGGAGGGCGGCGGGCGCGGCGGTCGTCGCTACCGTGTGCGTGTGGCGAAGGCAGGCGGCCTCGGGGGGTGGCGTGGCGGGCTGCTGCTCGCGCTCGCCGCGGTCGTCGCGCTCGCCGCGACCGGGGTGTGGAACCCCTTCCCCGCGGTGTGGGACTGGGTCGACCGCAGCGAGCCGATCTCCGAGCCGGACGTGGTCTGGCAGCAGCGCGTCGGCGGCACCCCGCGCAGCGTGACCATCGCCGGCGACACCGTGGTGGTCGAGCAGCGCACCCGCGTGGAGGCGCGCAGCCTGGCCACCGGCGCCCAGCTGTGGGAGCGCAAGGCCGACTGGTCCGCGGTGGCCGGCGGCGACCGGGACCCGGTCGTCGTCGTGGGCAAGCTGCTGGTCAAGGGGTACGAGGTGCTGGACCCGACGACCGGCGCCACGCGGCGGCGCAACGACGACTCGGTGGCCGTCTGGACGTACCGCAACATGCTGCTCGACGCCCGCTGCGTCGAGGCCACCGACTGCACGGTGAGCGCCTGGGACCCGCGCGGCACCGCCCCGATCTGGACGGCCTTCGTGCCGGGGGTGCGCAGCGGACTGCTCGGCGACAACCCCGGGCTGCTCGACACCCGCCGGCTCGACGCCGTGCGGATCGACGACGAGGTGGCCGGCCCCGAGCCCGTACCGCCGCTGCTGGGCTTCCCCATCGACGGTCGGGTGCACGTCCTCGACACCGCCACCGGCCGGGTCCTGCAGGACGTCGAGCCCGGCCGGGACGAGCGGCTGTCGGTCGTCGGCGGCCGGCTGCTGCGGATCACCGCCCGATCCCAGGACGGCACCTGCTACTTCGCCATCTCCGGCCGGGACGCGGCGACCGGCCAGGAGACGTGGCAGCGGACCGGGATCAACCTGCGGACCGCCGACAACGCCGGGTGCGCACAGCGGGAGGATCCGCACGGCGCGCGCAACGTGCTGATCGGGGTGGCCCCGGACGCCCGCGAGGCGGTCCTCGACGGCTACGACGGGCGGTTGCTGCTGGTCACCTCCGCCGGGGAGCGGCTGCTCGCCGTCGACGACCGGTACGCCCTGGTCCGCTCGGCCGACAAACGCGCGGTCGTCGGCCGGGAACTCGGCACCGGGCGGGTGCGGTGGACCCGTCCCGCCGGGACGAAGGCCGGCGCGGCGCTCACCCCGTACGCGGCCGTGGTCGCCGACGAGAAGCCGTCCCGGCTGGTCGCGCTGGACCCGCGTACCGGACGGGAGCTGGCGAGCCTACGCACCTCCGCGAACGCCCTCGCGGTCGGCCCCGGCGGCATGATCATCGGGGAGGGGCGGGAGATCGGCTACGTCCGCTTCGGCGGCGCGCCCGGCGCCCCCGTCCCGCCGCGCGACGGCGGCGTACCCGGTCCCGGCGGCACGGCCGGCGTCCCCGGGCCGGCGGACAGCTGCGGCCCGAAGCGGGAGCTCTGCCCCGGGTGAGAGCGCCGCCGCAGGACCCACCCGGCGGGTGGGACTGATCGAACCTTCTGCCCTAGGCTTTCCGCTCATGAGCAGTGCCGCCGCGTTCTCGTACGCTCCCTTGCTGCCGACCGGCCCGGACCAGACGGAATACCGCCTGGTCACCGACGAGGGCGTCGACGTCGTCAACGGACCGGGGGGCCGTCGGTTCCTCACCGTGGAGCCGACCGCGCTCACCGCGCTGACGGCCGAGGCCATGCACGACATCGCGCACTTCCTGCGCCCCGCCCACCTGGCCCAGCTGCGCGCGATCATCGACGATCCGGCGGCCTCGCCGAACGACCGGTTCGTCGCGCTCGACCTGCTGCGCAACGCCAACATCGCGGCCGGCGGCGTGCTGCCGATGTGCCAGGACACGGGCACCGCCATCGTGATGGGCAAGCGCGGCCGGCACGTGCTCACCGACGGCAGCGACGCCGAGGCCCTCTCGCGCGGCGTCTACCAGGCCTACACCCGGCTCAACCTGCGCTACTCGCAGCTCGCCCCGCTGACCATGTGGGAGGAGCGCAACACCGGCAGCAACCTGCCGGCCCAGGTCGAGCTCTACGCGGAGGACCCGGACGGGCAGCCCGACGCGTACAAGTTCCTCTTCATGGCCAAGGGCGGCGGCTCGGCCAACAAGTCGTACCTCTACCAGGAGACCAAGGCGCTGCTGAACCCCACGCGGATGATGCAGTTCCTGGAGGAGAAGCTGCGGCTCATCGGCACCGCCGCCTGCCCGCCCTACCACCTGGCCGTCGTCATCGGCGGCACCTCCGCCGAGTACGCCCTGAAGACCGCCAAGTACGCCAGCGCCAAGTACCTCGACGCGCTGCCCACCTCCGGCTCGATGAGCGCGCACGGCTTCCGGGACCTGGAGCTGGAGGCGGAGGTGCTGGAGCTGACCCGCAACTTCGGCATCGGCGCGCAGTTCGGCGGGCGCTACTTCTGCCACGACGTACGGGTGGTCCGGCTGCCCCGGCACGGCGCCTCCTGCCCGGTGGCGATCGCCGTCTCCTGCTCGGCCGACCGGCAGGCGGTCGCCAAGATCACCCCGTCGGGCGTGTGGCTGGAGCGACTCGAGACCGACCCGGCGCGCTACCTGCCCGACGTCACCGACGAGACGCTCGACGCGTCCGAGGTGGTCCGCGTCGACCTCAACCGGCCGATGGACGAGATCCGCGCCGAGCTGTCGAAGTACCCGGTGAAGACCCGGCTCTCGCTGACCGGCCCACTCGTGGTGGCCCGCGACATCGCGCACGCCAAGATCGCGGAGCGGCTGGACGCCGGTGAGCCGATGCCGCAGTACCTGCGCGACCACGCGGTCTACTACGCCGGCCCGGCCAAGACCCCGGAGGGCTACGCGTCCGGCTCCTTCGGCCCGACCACCGCCGGGCGGATGGACGCGTACGTGGAGAAGTTCCAGGTTGCGGGCGGCTCGCAGGTCATGCTCGCCAAGGGCAACCGCTCCGCCCAGGTCACCCGCTCCTGCCAGCAGCACGGCGGCTTCTACCTCGGCTCGATCGGCGGCCCGGCCGCCCGGCTCGCGCAGGACTGCATCAAGCACGTCGAGGTCCTGGAATACCCGGAGCTGGGCATGGAGGCGGTCTGGAAGATCCAGGTCGAGGACTTCCCGGCCTTCATCGTGGTCGACGACAAGGGCAACGACTTCTTCGCCGAGGTCACCAAGCCGGTGCTGACGGTCGGCCGCCGCTGAGCCTCGCGTACGCGAAGGGACTGCGGTCGGTGCCGCCGAGCGACGAGGGACTCACGATAATCTGCGAGTCCCTCGTCGACGCGGCAGGATGGAACGCGTGACGACTCCAGAGGCGACGGGCTACCGGATCGAACGCGACTCGATGGGCGAGGTGGAGGTGCCCACCGAGGCGCTGTGGCGCGCGCAGACCCAGCGCGCGGTGCAGAACTTCCCGATCTCCGGCCGGGGCATCGAACCGGCCCAGATCCGGGCGCTGGCCCAGATCAAGGGCGCGGCGGCCGAGGTCAACGGCGAACTGGGCGTGATCGACGCGGACGTGGCCGCGGCGATCGCCGCGGCGGCGGCGCACGTGGCCGACGGCGGCTACGACGACCAGTTCCCGATCGACGTGTTCCAGACCGGGTCCGGCACGTCGTCGAACATGAACACCAACGAGGTCATCGCCACGTTGGCCAGCCGGGAGCTGGGCCGTGACGTGCACCCGAACGACGACGTGAACGCCTCGCAGTCCAGCAACGACGTCTTCCCGTCCTCGATCCACCTCGCCGCCACCGAGGCGGTCGCGCGGGACCTGCTGCCCGCGCTGGCCCACCTGGCGGAGGCGCTGGAGGGCAAGGCGGCGGAGTTCGAGACCGTGGTCAAGGCCGGGCGGACCCACCTGATGGACGCCACCCCGGTGACCCTGGGGCAGGAGTTCGGCGGGTACGCCGCGCAGATCCGCTACGGCATCGAGCGCCTGGAGGGGGCGCTGCCCCGACTGGCCGAGCTGCCGCTGGGCGGCACGGCGGTGGGCACCGGCATCAACACCCCGCTCGGCTTCGCCGCGAAGGTCGTCGAGAGGCTGCGCGGTTCGACGGGGCTGCCGCTGACCGAGGCGCGCAACCACTTCGAGGCGCAGGGCGCCCGGGACGCGCTGGTGGAGACCTCGGGACAGCTGCGTACGGTCGCCGTCGGTCTCTACAAGATCGCCAACGACATCCGCTGGATGGGTTCGGGCCCCCGCGCCGGGCTGCGCGAGCTGCGCATCCCCGACCTCCAGCCCGGCTCGTCGATCATGCCGGGCAAGGTCAACCCGGTGGTCGCCGAGGCGATGCGGCAGGTCTGCGCCCAGGTCATCGGCAACGACGCCGCCGTCGGGTTCGCCGGTTCCCAGGGCGACTTCGAGCTGAACGTCATGCTCCCCGTCATGGGCCGCAACCTGCTGGAGTCGGTCCGCCTGCTCGCCGCGTCGAGCCGGCTCTTCGCCGACCGCCTGGTGGTCGGCCTGGTCGCGGACGCCGAGGTCTGCCTGGCGTACGCGGAGGGCTCGCCGTCGATCGTCACGCCGCTCAACCGTCACCTCGGCTACGACGAGGCCGCCTCGATCGCCAAGGAGGCGCTGGCCAAGCAGGTCTCGATCCGCGAGGTGGTCATCTCCCGGGGGCACGTCGACTCGGGCAAGCTGACCGAGACCCAGCTCGACGAGGCACTCGACCTGCTCCGGATGACCCACCCCTGAGCCCGCCCCGCCCGCGTGTCAGGGCGTGCCGCGCGCTGCCCGTGTCAGGCGGGTGGAGCGCGTACCGTCCGTCGCCGGGCCCTGGACCGTGGTGCACCGCGCGCGGCCCCGCCCCGTCAGCCGCGCGCGGTCGACCTGCGGGCGCGGTAGGCGGTGACGGCGGCGCGGTTGCCGCAGCCCGCGTCGCAGAACCGTCGGGAGCGGTTCTTCGACAGGTCGACGAGTACGTTCTCGCAGTCCGGGTGGTCGCAGATCCGCAGCCGGCGCAGTTCCCCCGTGCGTACGAGATCCGCCAACGCCAGCGCGGCCTCGACGGCCATCCGGGTCGCCAGCGGCGCGTCGCGCGGTACGGCGTGGATGTGGTACGGCTCGTCGTCGTGGGTGATGAGCTGCGGCAGCGCCCGGTTCTCGCGGAGCAGCCCGTTGACGGTGGTGACGATCTCCTCGACGTCGGCGTACCAGACGCGGCGTAGTCGGGGCCGCAGGTCGCGCACCGCCCGCAGCTCGTCCTCGGTGTGCTCGTGCCGCCCGGTGTAGGCGTGGGTGACGAAGAACGCGTCCAGGGCGGCGACGTCGGGCAGCCCCTCGTCGCCCCGGCGGTCGGTGTTGACGAGCGCGGCCGCCGCGGTCAGGGAGCATTCCGTGTCATGGGTGAAGAGCAACTTGACTCCTGTCGGAGCGCCGATCTAGCGTCATGAGCATAGTGGCAGTTTACTCATGACAGTGGGAGTGGATCGATGCGTCAACCACCCGCCGCCGGGCTCGGTCTCGGCCTCGCCCTGCTGTCCGCCGTCACGTTCGCCACGTCGGGCACGTTCGCCCGGTCCCTCATCGACGCCGGCTGGTCGGCCGAAGCCGCCGTGGTGGTCCGGGTGGGCATCGCGGCGCTGGTCGTGGCGGTCCCGGCCGTGCTGGCCCTGCGCGGCAGATGGGGCGTGCTGCGCCGCAACCTCGTGGCGGTCGGCGTGTTCGGGCTGCTCGGGGTCGCGACGGCCCAGGTCTGCTTCTTCAACGCGGTCCGCTACCTGCCCGTCGGCGTGGCACTGCTGCTGGAGTATCTCGGCATCGTCCTGGTGGTCGGCTGGATGTGGCTGGTGCACGGGCAGCGTCCCCGCCGGCTGACCGTCGCCGGCTCGGTGGCGGCGCTCGCCGGCCTGTTCCTCGTGCTGGACCTGACCGGCGCCGGCCGGCTCGACCCGGTGGGCGTGCTCTGGGGGCTCGGGGCGGCGGTCGGGCTCGCCGGCTACTTCGTGCTCGCGGGACGGGTCGACGAACGGCTGCCCTCGGTGGTCCTGGCCAGCGGCGGCATGGCCGTCGGGGCCGCCGTCCTGCTGCTGCTCGGCGCGGTCGGGGCGCTGCCGCTGCGGGTCGCCCTCGGCGAGGTCACCTTCGCCGGACAGCGCACCAGCTGGCTGGTGCCGGTGGTCGGACTGTCGCTGGTCGCCGCCGTCGTCGCGTACCTCGCCGGGATCGCCGGCACCCGGATCCTCGGCGCCCGCCTGTCGTCGTTCGTCGGGTTGACCGAGGTGATGTTCGCCGTCCTGATCGCCTGGCTGGTGCTGGGTGAGCTGCCCACCGTGGTGCAACTGGCCGGTGGCGCCCTGATCGTCGGCGGTGTCGCCCTCGTACGCGTCGACGAGCTGCGGGCTTCCCGCGCCGACGGCCACCCCGGGCCGCGCGTGGCCGAGCCCGCACTGCCGTGACGACGATCAAGCGCCCGCCCGTGCGGGGAGGAACCCGAACGGCGCGCGTTCTGGCGTCCGCTGCGGAGGAAAGCGAGATTCAGGCCATAGCCGACGTTCCTCTGGCGGAAAGTACCGAGGTGCTGTCTGATGGCTGCCACGTCCCTCAACGAGAGGATCCGATGTGGTGAGCAAGCGCTTCACCGCCGGTGCTGTCGCGACCGCGACCGTGCTGGCACTCGCGGTGACGGGTATGAGCGTGCCGGCCAGTGCCGGCCCGACCAGCGCCCGTACCTTCACCGTCGTCGCCGAGGACGGTGTCTCCGCGGACGCCGCCATCGCCGCCATCCGGTCGGCCGGCGGCACGGTGGTCTCCCGGTCCGACGAGGTCGGCATGTTCCGGGTGACCAGCGACCGGGCGGACTTCGCCGCGAAGGCCTCTGCCGCCTCGGCGCTGCTCGGCGCCGCCGAGCAGAAGGCGATCGGCCGTAAGCCCAAGCTCGACCGGGTCGAGCAGGAGCACCTGCTGGCCGCCGCCGCCAAGGGCGCCGGCGCGCAGCGCGGCAAGAAGATGGACCCGCTGGACGACAAGCTCTGGGGCCTGGAGATGATCCGGGCCGACCGGGCCCGCAAGGTCGAGCCGGGTGACCGCCGGGTCACCGTGGGCATCCTGGACACCGGCGTCGACGCCAGCAACCCGGACATCGCGCCGAACTTCAACTGGGCGCTGTCGCGCAACTTCGCCCCCGACATCGTGGACGTCGACGGCGAGTGCGAGGTGGCGAGCTGCCTCGACCCGGTCGGCACCGACGACGGCGGACACGGCACCCACGTGGCCGGCACCATCGGCGCCGCGGCCAACGGCTTCGGCCTCTCCGGCGTCGCCCCGAACATCTCCCTGGTCGAGCTCAAGGGCGGCCAGGACGCCGGTTACTTCTTCCTGGAGCCGGTGGTCAACTCCCTGCTGCACGCCGGCAAGGTCGGCCTCGACGTGGTCAACATGTCCTTCTACGTCGACCCGTGGCTCTACAACTGCACCGCCAACCCGGCCGACTCCCCGGAGGCACAGGCCGCGCAGCGGGCGACCATCAAGGCCATGAAGCGGGCGCTGACCTACGCCCACAGCCGTGGGGTCACCCTCGTCGGCGCGCTGGGCAACAACCACGAGGACCTGGGCGACCCGCGGACCGACGCGTCGAGCCCGAACTACGGTGCCACGGCGCCCTACCCGCGCGACATCGACAACGACGGTTGCTGGAACCTGCCCACCGAGGGCCCGAACGTGATCAGCGTGTCGTCGGTGGGGCCGTCGGGCAAGAAGTCGGACTTCTCGAACTACGGCACCGAGCAGACCGCCGTGGCGGCGCCCGGCGGCTGGTTCCGCGACGGGTTCGGCACGGACACCTACCGCACCGACGCCAACATGATCCTCTCGACGTACCCGAAGAAGGTGCTCCAGGAGGAGGGCTCGGTCGACGCGAACGGCAACATCGTCGCCGGCTTCGAGGAGACGGTCTTCAAGGCGTGCAAGGCCAACGGTGAGTGCGGGTACTACACCTACCTGCAGGGCACCTCGATGGCGGCCCCGCACGCCTCCGGCGTCGCCGCGCTGATCGTCAGCAGGCACGGCAAGAAGGACCGCCGTGGCGGCTTCGGCATGGCGCCGAAACTGGTGGAGCAGCACCTCTACCGGACGGCCGCCGAGCGTGCCTGCCCGGAGCCGCGCCTGCAGTCGTACGCCAACGAGGGTCGCGACGCCGAGTTCGACGCCTACTGCGCCGGAGGGCTGAACTTCAACGGCTTCTACGGCTACGGCATGGTGGACGCCTACGCGGCGGTGAAGACCCCGCTCAAGCCCGACGCCCGCCCGTAACGGTGGACGAGAGGGGCCCGGCCGATCCCGGCCGGGCCCCTCGTCTGTGCGGCGACGGGTGACGGACCGGGACACCGGCGACGGGAACCCGGTCACGCGCGCCAATCCCGGGACGACCCGGTCATGAGCGCCAGCCCCGGGTGGCCAGCGCGGCGCGGACCTCGCGCAGGACGTTCGGGAAGTCCTGGCGCAGCCGTCTGTCGGTCACGGGCAGCACGAGCCAGCCGGCACCGGCCAGCCGGGCGACCCGGTCGAGGTGCCGCTCACCGGCGTCGGCCTCGGCGCACCGCGCGTCGCCTGCCTCGGCGTGCCGTCCGCGTCCGGCGTCGGCCCCGGCGTACCGTCCGTCGTGCGCGACGGCGACGCGGTATGCCGGCCAGGCCAGATCGGCGCGCAGCACCCGCCCGGAGGCGGCCCGGACCGGGTGCCCGACGGCGGGGCGCGGCAGCCCGGCCAGCACCAGCCGCACCCGCAACTCGGACTCGGCCGGCGACCGGGCGCCCGGATCCGCCAACCCGAACACCCAGCGCGCCCGGCGACCGCCGGGCCTCTCGGCGTTGCGGTCGGCCGCGTCGGCGAGGGCCTCGCGGCTGGTCAGGCCCCGCCGGAGCAGCGTGTCGACGATGCCGACCGCGCGGAGCGGCTCCAGCCAGACGGCCGTCTCCCACGCCGCCGCGGTCGGATCCGTGCACGCCGGCACGCCGGCGGTCCGTAGGTCCGCCACCCTCAGGCCGCCCGGGGACGGGCCGACCACGACGCTCCGGCCGCTGGCCGGCAGGCGGGCCGCCGCGTCCGGATCCGGGTCGGGCAGGCGGACCGCGACGCGCAGGCCACCGGCGGGCGGGAAAGTCGCCACGTCGTGACGGCACGTCGTCCTGCCACTGCCCACCGGCTCCGCCGACCGGGAGCCCGCGTTCGGGCGTGCCGTCGTGCGTGGACCCTCGGCGGGTGGGCGGGCGGTCGCGCCCCGGACAGGGGACCGCGCGGGGACGGGCGACGGCGACGTGGCCGGGCCGACGGAGTGCACGCGCAGGCCCCGCTGCGGGCCGAGGCGCATCGCCCTCGGGACGAGGACGTGCACGTCGTCGGCGAAGGAGGCGGCGTGCTCGACGCCGTGCAGGTAGGCCGCCGAGGGCCCGGCGACGAGGGCCTCGGGCGGCAGTCGCAGGACGGCGGCCCGGCAGGCCAGGGCGTGGTCCCGGGCGAGCCGGGCGTCGGCGTAGACGTCGTGGCGCAGGCGCAGCCAGGCCGAACTGCGCAACTGGTGCTCGGTGACCAGGCCCTGTCGGATCGCGTCGGAGCCGCGGAAGACCTGCCAGGCCAGGACGCCGGGTCGGTGCGGTGGAGGTGGCATGTGGGCAGCGTGCCCGCCGTCGCGCGCCGCCGGACAGCCCTGTGGACAACCGCGACCGTCGTGAGGACCGCCGACTGTGGACAACCGGCACGGCGGCCGACGGATGTGGTAGGGGACCGCCCGGCTCAGGTGAGGACGGCGGCTCAGGTGACTGCGGCGGCTCAGGTGAGGGCGGCGGCGATGGTGGTGGCGGCGGCGAGGACCTGGGCGCCGACCACCTCGGCGTCCAGCGGGGCCAGCGCCACCACCCCGACGCTCGCCTCCAGGCCCGGCACGCCGAGCACCGGGGCGGCCACCCCGTACGCTCCGGGCTGGAGTTCCCCGGCGGTGCTCACCGGGCCGACGGCGCCCGTGCGGCCGGCGAGGATGGCCCGCCCGGCCGCGCCGCGCTCCAGCGGATGCCGCGCCCCCGTCCGGTACGCGACGTGGAACGACGTCCAACTCGGCTCCACCACGGCGAGCGCGACCCCCTCGCCGCCCTCGACGACCGTCAGGTGGGCGGTCGCGCCGGCCTGCTCCGCGAGGCGGCGCAACGCGGGCAGCGCCCCCTCGGCGAGCAGTGGCTGGGCCCGCCGGGCCAGGTGCAGCACCCCGGCACCGAGGCGCAGCCGGCCCTCGCCGTCGCGGCGCAGCATGCCGTGCGCGGCGAGCGCGCCGACCAGCCGGTACACCGCCGCCCGGCCGACGCCCAACCGGTTCGCCGCCTCGGTGACGGTCAGCCCGCCCGGCGCGTCGGCGACCAGGTGCAGCAGGCGCAACCCCCGGTCCAGCGTCTGCGCCGTCTCCCCGCCCCGCGCCGTCGTCTCCACGACCAGCAGCGTACGACCCGGCTCCGGACAACCCCGGAACGCGTGGGACGGCTACCCTTGTACGGTGACGCTACGCCTGTATGACACCGCCACCCGATCGGTGCGGGACTTCGTCCCGCGGGAAGCCGGCAAGGTGGGGGTCTACCTGTGTGGTCTCACCCTCCAGGCCCCGCCGCACATCGGTCACCTTCGCTCCGGCGTCAACTACGACGTGCTGCGTCGCTGGCTGCTCGCCGCCGGCTACGAGGTCACCTTCATCCGCAACGTGACCGACATCGACGACAAGATCCTCGTCAAGGCGACGGAGCGGGGTCGGCCGTTCTGGTCGATCGCGTACGCCAACGAGCTGATCCTCGCCGATTCCTACCGGGCGCTCAACGTGCTGCCCCCGACGTACGAGCCGCGGGCCACCGGGCACATCCCGGAGATGCACGAGTTGATCGCCAAGCTGATCGCCGACGGGCACGCCTACCCGGCCACCGACGACTCCGGCGACGTCTACTTCGACGTCCGCTCGTGGCCGGCCTACGGCTCCCTGTCGGGACAGTCGCCGGACGCGATGCAGTCGGCCGGGGACGCGCCCGACCGGGGCAAGCGCGACCCGCGCGACTTCGCGCTCTGGAAGGGCGCCAAGCCCGACGAGCCGGCGGACGCCTACTGGCCGTCGCCGTGGGGACGGGGCCGGCCGGGCTGGCACATCGAGTGCTCGGCGATGTGCTGGCGCTATCTCGGCGCCGAGTTCGACATCCACGGCGGAGGGCTGGACCTCACCTTCCCGCACCACGAGAACGAGATCGCCCAGTCGCAGGCCGCCGGGCTGCCGTTCGCCCGCTACTGGGTGCACCACGGGCTGCTCAGCATCGACGGCGCCAAGATGGGCAAGTCGCTGGGCAACGCCCTCGACCTGGCGTACGTCGACTCGCTCGGGGTGCGCCCCGTCGAGCTGCGCTACTACTACGCCGCCGCGCACTACCGGTCCCGGATCGACTACTCGGAGGACGCGCTGCGCGAGGCCGCCGTGGCGTACCGCCGGATCGAGGGGTTCGTGCAGCGGGCCGTCGAGCGCGTCGGCGCCGGGCAGCTCGGCGAGCTGCCGGGCGCGTTCGCGGCGGCGATGGACGACGACCTCAACACCTCCGCCGCGTTCGCCGTCCTGCACGAGGTGGTGCGCGACGGCAACACCGCGCTGACCGCCGGCGACGATGTGACCGTCCGCACGGCGCTGGCCGCGGCCCGCGCCATGCTGGATATCCTCGGGGTCGACCCCCTCGACCCGGCGTGGACCGGTGGCGGCCGCGCGGACGACCTGCGCGGCGTGGTGGACTCGCTGGTCGCGCTGGCCCTGGAGCAGCGCGCACAGGCCCGCGGTCGCAAGGACTGGGCCGCCGCCGACGCCGTACGCGACCAGCTCAAGCAGGCCGGCGTGGTGGTCGAGGACACCCCCCAGGGCCCCCGTTGGACTATTGGAGAGCAGGACTGATGGCCGGCAACTCGCAGCGCCGTGGCCGGCGACTGACGCCGAAGGCGGGAGCCCCGAAGGGCTCCGGTGGCAAGAACAAGGACTCCCTCGCCGGGCGGGGCAGGACCCTGCCCGCCGACGAGCGGCCCTGGCACAAGGCCTACTCGGGCACCGAGAAGCTGCCCCAGCGCACCGCCTGGAAGCAGGACAAGGAGCGCCGGGCGGCGGCCGAGGAGGGGCGCGCCCCCAAGATCGGTCAGCCGGGCAGCAAGGACACCACCTGGGGCAGGGGCGGCGGCCGGGGCGCGCCGAGCACCGGCGGGCGCGGCACGGGTGGCCGGGGCGCCAAGCCGGCCGGTCGCGGCGGCCCTCGGGTCGCCCCGGGCCGCAAGTCCAACCCGTCGAAGGACACCCCGGAGCTGCTGGTCGGGCGCAACCCGGTGCTGGAGGCGCTGCGCGCCCTGGTGCCGGCGACCGCGCTCTACACCGCCCAGGGCATCGACGTCGACGACCGGGTCAACGAGATCATCCGGACGGCTGCCGACCGGGGCATCGCGAACCTGGAGATCAGCCGGGCAGAACTGGACCGGATGACGGGCGGCGTGCTGCACCAGGGCATCGGTCTCCAGGTGCCGCCGTTCGCGTACGAGCCCTTCGAGGACCTCGTCGCGGCGGCGCTGGAGCAGGCCGCCCCGCTGCTGGTGGCGCTGGACGGGGTCACCGACCCGCGCAACCTCGGCGCGGTGATCCGTTCCGCCGCCGCCTTCGGCGCGCAGGGCGTCTTCGTACCCGAGCGACGGGCCGCCGGGATCACCGCGACCGCCTGGCGGACCAGCGCCGGCGCGGCGGCGCGGGTGCCGGTCGCCCAGGTGACCAACCTGACCCGGTCGCTGAAGGCCTGTCAGGACGCCGGCTTCATGGTCGTGGGCCTCGACGCCGACGGCGAGACGGACCTCTACGACCTGGAGGCCGCCGTCGGCCCGCTGGTCGTGGTGGTCGGCTCCGAGGGGCGAGGGCTCTCCCGGCTGGTCGGTGAGACCTGCGACCTCACGGTGAGCATCCCGATGGTCTCCGAGGTCGAGTCGCTCAACGCCAGCGTCGCCGCCGCCGTCACCCTCGCCGAGGTGGCGCGCCGCCGGGCCGCCGAGGCGTGATCCGCAGACACGGCAAGGGGTGGTCCCCCGGGGGCGGACCACCCCTTCGCCTTCAGCGACCCACGGCCGGACAAGACGATGGGGGCGCCCGCCGATCGGCGGGCGCCCCCATCTCGTCGTACGTCAGATGCGGTTGCCGGTGCTCGCGTTGAAGACGTGGCTGCGGCCCTCGCGCGGCTTGACGAACACGGTGTCGCCCATGTTCGGCATGGTGCGCCGGTCGGTGCGGACCACGAAGCGCTCGTTGTTGCCCTCGAGCGCGGCGTGGCCGTAGATGTTGGCGTCCGAGCCGAGGTCCTCGACCAGCTCGACGACGACGGGCATGCCGCCCTCGGTCGGGCTGACGAGGTCGCAGTCCTCGGGGCGGAAGCCGACGGTCACCTTGTTGTCGCCGCCGTCGGCACGGGCCGCCTCGACCTGCTCACGGGTGAGCGGGATCTGCAGGTCGGCGAAGGCGGCGCCCCGCTCGTTCAGCGGCACGGTCTTGATGTTCATGGCCGGCGAGCCCATGAAGCCGGCGACGAAGACGTTGGCCGGGGTGTCGTAGAGCGCACGCGGGGTGTCCACCTGCTGGAGCACGCCGTCGAGCATGACCGCCACCCGGTGGCCCATGGTCATGGCCTCGACCTGGTCGTGGGTGACGTAGACGGTGGTGACGCCCAGCTTGGCCTGCAGCGAGGCGATCTGGGTACGGGTCTGTACACGCAGCTTCGCGTCGAGGTTCGACAGCGGCTCGTCCATGAGGAAGACCTGCGGCTCGCGGACGATCGCCCGGCCCATGGCCACCCGCTGGCGCTGACCGCCGGAGAGGGCCTTCGGCTTGCGGCTCAGGTACTCCTCCAGCTGGAGCAGCGCCGCCGCCTCCTTGACCCGCCGGTCGATCTCGGCCTTCGAGGTCTTGCGCAGCTTGAGCGCGAACGCCATGTTCTCGTAGACCGTCATGTGCGGGTAGAGGGCGTAGTTCTGGAAGACCATCGCGATGTCGCGGGCCTTCGGCGGCAGGTGGGTGACGTCCCGGTCGTCGATGTGGATCGAGCCCTGGTCGACGTCCTCCAGGCCGGCGAGCATGCGCAGGCTGGTGGACTTGCCGCAACCGGAGGGGCCGACCAGGACGAGGAACTCACCGTCGCCGATCTCCAGGTCGAGCTGGTTGACGGCGGGACGCTCCTGGCCCGGGTAGATCCGGGACGCCTTGGAGTAGGTGACCGTAGCCATGGTGGGGTGCTTCCTTTCACCGGCAGGAACGTGCCGGACGATCCGAGTGAAGGAGCGGCCGGCACGGGGATGCGCCGGCCCACGGGCAGCGTCTCGGTGATCGAGATGTCGTCCGTGTCACTGCACGGTAAACGGCTTTGCGCCACGTGCCAAGGCGGGAAGCACGGGATGGGACGGGCCGCATAGACATTCCGGTCAGTCGGGCACGGGCGGACATCAATCGACCGCTACTACCGGTCACCGTCGGCGGGTCCGGGACGTTTCCGGTGGTCGGGGGGCCTGCCGAGGGGGAAATCCGGACGTCAGTCGCTATGCTGACGTCGGCACCACACGCCCCTGTAGCTCAGCTGGCCAGAGCACTCGCCTTGTAAGCGAGATGTCGCCGGTTCGATCCCGGCCGGGGGCTCCAAATTTCATCAGGCAACTTCTCGCTCGGCGCTGTCGTGGCCCGGCCGGTTGACGGCAGCGCCGACAGTCGACCGGGTCAAGGCGGCCGTCCATCGAGCGTGCTGAGCGCCTGACGCGTCGCGACCCGTGGCAGCCACGGCCGTCCACGTCGAACTCCGTCACTCCCGCCTCAGGGAGTCGTGTCGAGGTGGACCTCCACGTCGTAGATCAGGCGGACGGGTCTGCCGTTGGTGACGCCGACGAAGACCGGGTCGGCGGCCGGCGTGCGGCCGTGGCGCCAGACCTCGCTCCGGGCGGCTTCCCGGGACTCGTGGTGGTGCTTCCCGGCCAGGTGCAGTGCCAGGACCCGACGGGCCGTCGTCGGGTCGGTGTCGAGCTGGATCCGCATCAGGGGCATGTCGTGCCTCCCTCGGCTGACGCGCTGGCCGACGAACCTAACATACGTCGAGCAACCTACCGGCGTTAAGTTACTCCAGCACCGTACTAGGGTGGTCGGGTGACGCTCAACCAGTCCGGCCCGGAGCCGCGCGAAGAGTCAGCGGGCCGCTCCGGTGCCGGCTCGGTGTGGCTCCGCACGGAACCCGCCCGTCCGCGCCGTACTGCGCCGCCGTTGAGCCGCCAACGCATCGTCGACGCGGCGGTGGCCCTGCTCGACCGCAATGGCAGCGACGGACTGACGATGCGTCGCCTCGCCGAGCGGCTCGACGTCACCCCCACCGCGCTGTACTGGCACGTGAAGACGAAGGACGACGTGCTCGACCTGGCCATGGATGAGATCTTCGGCGAGGTGCGACTCCCGCAGGACGTGGGCGACTGGCGCGACGACGTCCGCACGCTCGCCCGGGGCTGGCGGGCGGCCATCCTTCGCCACCCCTGGGCGGCGAACCTGATCGGGCGTCCCATGCTCGGCCCGAACGTGCTCGCGCGCACCGAGTTCCTCCAGTCGGCACTGGTCCGCGGGGGCTTCTCAGGTCGCCGGCTGGCCGTGTCCACCCGTCTGCTCGCCAACTTCGTGATCGGGGCCGCGCTCACCGAGGCCACCTGGCGCCAGACGGCGGATCCGCAGGCGCGGGCCGAGGCCCGGCGGCATATCGCGGCGAATCCCACCGCCTATCCGACCCTCGGTGCCTCGGGCCACCTCGACGACACCCGATGGAGCGACGACGAACTGTTCGACCAGGGCCTCGACACGATCCTGGCGACCGCGCCGAGGTGACGGACCCGGCGGGGCGGCGTCCTATGCTGGGCGGCGTGAGCAGGGCGACGGAGGAGTCGAACCGGGCCATGCTGCGCGCCCGGGACGCCATGGACCGCGCGTACGACCAGCCGTTGGACATCCCCGCCCTGGCCCGGATCGCGTACGTCTCCGAGGCGCACTTCATCCGCACCTTCCGGGCGACCTTCGGCGAGACGCCGCACCGCTACCTGCAGCGGCGGCGGGTGGAGCGGGCCATGTACCTGCTGCTGCACACCGACCGGGACGTCACCGACGTCTGCTACGCGGTCGGCTTCTCCAGCCTGGGCACGTTCAGCCGCACGTTCCGTCAGATCGTCGGGGAGCCGCCGTCGGAGTACCGGCGGCGCAAGGCGCCGACCGCCGCCGTGCCGGTGTGCTTCACCAAGGCCTGGACCCGGCCCAGCAGCTTCGGGCAGCAGAGGTCAGTTTTGGATAAGCAGCAGGTCAGGCCCGGCCCGTAGCGTTCCCGGCATGACGATGAACGCGATCAGCCGCTCCCAGATCTACGTGCTCGACCAGGACGAGGCCCTCGACTTCTATGTCGGGAAGCTCGGCCTGGAGGTCAACACCGACCAGGACCTCGGCTTCATGCGCTGGCTGACGGTCAACCTGCCCGGCGACCCGGAGCGCGAGATCCTGCTGGAGAAGCCCGGCCCGCCGGCGCTGGACCCGGCCACCGCCGGGCAGGTCCGGGAGCTGCTCACCAAGGGGGCGTTGGGCGGGTACCTGTTCATGACCACCGACGACGCGCACAAGACGTACGAGGACCTGGTCGCCAAGGGCGTCGAGATCACCGACGAGCCGATGGAGCGCCCGTACGGGATCGACTTCGGCATCCGCGACCCGTTCGGCAACAAGATCCGCATCGGCCAGATGTTCCCCCGGGGCTGACCTGGCGGCGGTTGGTCATGATCGGGAGGCGTGCGGCCGGTGGCCCCGCCTCCCGATCGCTTGTCTGGGGCAGGAAGTGGGCGCCCGGGAGCGGTAGGACCGCCCGCTGGGGCGTGCGCCGGCGGACCACCGGTTCTGAGAGCCCGCCCGGTCGGCGGGGATCGGCTCAGCCGGTGGCCGCGACCAGCAGCTCCACCACCTCGCGGGCCGTCGTCGGCGCGTCACCGTCGGACGGGCAGTCCACGTAGCCGGTCTCCACCGTCCCGACGGTCAGCCGGTAGCTGAAGGCGTCCCGGCAGGCGGTGGGGGTGGCCGGGCGGCCGGCCCCGGCGGCGAGGGCCGGGTCGGCGACGAGCCGGCGCAGCCGGTCCAGGTCCGCGCCGGAGAGCCGGCCGGTACGCCGCGACCCGGCGCGGTCGACGACGGTCCACCGGCCGTCGGGTTCCACCGTCACGGTGTCGTCGCGCCCGGCGATCCCGCCGGAGCGGGTCAGCACGACACGCGCCGCCGTGCCCGCCGGCCGTGCGGAGGGCGGCGTGGTCGGCGGCTGCGAGGGCGGCGTGGCGGCCGTCGGCGAGGGTGTCGGTCGCGGGGACCCCAGGGAGTCCACCCGCTCCGCCGGGTCTGCCGCCGCGCAGCCGGACAGGAGCGTCACCACCAGCGCGACCTTGACGAGCGCCATCGAAGCTGATCTCATGCCGCTCGGACGCGCGGCGCGGCGGCGCGGTTCCCACCGGCCCCGGTTCCACCGAACGGTCAGTGTCCCGGGCGGAATCCGGATCACCCCTTCTCTTTTGGGTCTTCACATCGTTATATCTACATGCGTGACTATCCCTGTCGCGCATACCCCCGTTCAGGAGGGCACGTGAAAAGACCCCTTGCCGCCGTCGGTACGGCCCTGCTCACCAGCGGCCTGCTGACCGTCGTCGCCACCCCGGCGCTCGCGGCACCCCCCACCGCCCCGGCCCCGGGCGGACCCGCCGCCGCCGCGGCGAGCGTCCTGCGTACCAACCCCGGCGCCGTGCAGGGCACCAGCGCCGAGTCCTACCAGGTGCACAGCACCAAGGTGGACGCCAGCGGCGCCGCGCACACCCGCTACACCCGGACCTACCAGGGCCTGCGGGTGTACGGCGGTGACTTCGTCATCCACACGACCCCGAACGGCGGCTACGCCGGCTCCTCGGTCGGTCTGGACGCCCCGCTGACCCTGCCCACCACGGCGAAGGTTCCCGCCGCGGCGGCGAAGAAGGCCGCCCGCGCCGCCTTCTCCGGCACCCTGACGGCGGTGGGCAGCCCCGAGCTGTTCGTCGACGCCAGCTCCGGCAAGGGCCGGCTGGCCTGGGAGACCGTCGTCACCGGCTGGCACCCCGACGGGCAGACGCCGTCGCGGTTCCACGTCCTCACCGACGCCACCACCGGCAAGGTCATCGGCTCGTACGACGAGATCGAGGCCGTCGCCGGCACGGGCAACAGCGTCTACTCGGGCAGCGTGACCGTGGACACCACGCTCTCCGGCAGCACGTACCAGATGATCGACCCGCTGCGCGGCAACGGCTCCACGTGCGACATGAACAACGGCACGTCGACCTGCACCACGATCACCGACGCCGACAACACCTGGGGCACCGGAGCCACCTCCAACCGGCAGTCCGCCGCCGTGGACGCGCACTACGGCGCCGCCAGGACCTTCGACTACTTCAAGAACGTGCACGGGCGCAACGGCATCTTCGGCGACGGCCGGGGCGTGCCCAGCCGGGTGCACTACGGCAACAACTACGTCAACGCCTTCTGGGACGGCTCCCGGATGACGTACGGCGACGGCAGCGGCAACTCCCGGCCGCTGGTCTCCATCGACGTGGCCGCCCACGAGATGAGCCACGGCGTCACCGAGAACGTGGTCCCCGGCGGCCTGACCTACTCCGGCGAGTCCGGCGGCCTCAACGAGGCCACCAGCGACATCTTCGGCAACATGGTCGAGTTCTACGCCAACAGCCCCGCCGACCCGGGCGACTACCAGGTCGGCGAGAAGATCAACATCAACGGCGACGGTACGCCGCTGCGCTACATGTACAACCCGGCCCTGGACGGCTCGGGCGACAGCTGCTGGTCCACCTCCACGAAGAACAAGGACGTGCACTACTCGTCCGGCGTGGCCAACCACTTCTTCTTCAACCTCGCCGAGGGCACCGGGGCCACCCCGTACGGCACCTCGCCGATCTGCGGCTCCGCCCCGGCGGTGACGGGCATCGGTCGCGCCAAGGCCGAGAAGATCTGGTGGCGGGCGCTGGACACGTACTTCACCTCCAACACCTCGTACGTCAACACCAGCAACCCGGCCAACACCGCCCGGGCGTACTCGCTGCGCGCCGCGACCGACCTGTACGGCAGCTGCTCCACCGAGTACCGGACCGTCCAGGCGGCCTGGACCGCGGTGAACGTGGCCGGCAACGACGCGCCGTGCTCGACCGGCAACGACTTCTCGGTCTCGCTCTCGCCGACCTCCGGCGCGGTCAACCCGGGCGGTTCGGTCTCCACCACCGTGGCGACCGCCACCACCAGCGGCTCGGCGCAGACCGTGACGCTGTCGGCGTCCGGCCTGCCGAGCGGGGCGACCGCCTCGTTCAGCCCGGCCTCGGTGACCTCGGGCGGCTCCTCCACCCTCACCGTCGCCACCACGGCCGCCACGGCGCCGGGCACCTACACGGTCACCGTGAACGGCGCCGGCTCGGTCACCCGCAGCGCCACCTACACGCTGACGGTCAACGGCACCGGCGGCGGCTGCACCAGCCCGGGGCAGAAGCTCGGCAACCCGGGCTTCGAGTCGGGGGCCACCACCTGGGCGCAGACCTCGGGCGTGATCGGCCAGCACGGCACCGCGCAGCCGGCCCGCACCGGCACGTGGAGCGCGTGGATGAACGGGTACGGCCGCAGCCGCACCGAGACGCTCTCCCAGTCGGTGAGCCTGCCGGCCGGCTGCACGTCGTACAACTTCAGCTTCTGGCTGCACGTCGACTCGGCGGAGACCACCACCGGCACCGCGTACGACACGCTGCGGGTGCAGGTCCTCAACTCCTCCGGGACGGTGCTGGCGACCCTCGCCACGTACTCGAACCTGAACAAGGCCGCCGGGTACAGCCAGAAGTCGTTCTCGCTGGCCGCGTACAAGGGGCAGACGGTGACCCTGAGGTTCACCGGCGTCGAGGACGCCTCGCTCCAGACGTCCTTCGTCGTGGACGACACCGCGCTCAACGTCTCCTGACGTAGCCGCGCCGCCGGGCCCGCGCCGTTATGGTCGCCGCACCGACGCGTCGCCGCTCCCGGCGGCCGGGCGGACGTCGAAGGGGTGGTGACGGTGGCGGACGCGGAACTCCTCGTCGAGGTGAGCGGACCGGTGGCGACGGTGGTGATCCGCAACCCGGCCCGGCGCAACGCGATGACCACCGCGATGTGGCGGCGGCTGCCGGAGCTGCTCGACGGGCTGGAGGCCGATCCGGCCGTGCGGGCGCTGGTGCTCACCGGCGCCGGCGACACCTTCTGCGCCGGCGCGGACCTGGGCGACCTGGACGAGCTGCTGGACGCCGGCGACGCCAGCATCGCGGTGGCCGCCGAGGAGCGGCTGGCGGCCTTCGGCAAACCGACCGTCGCCGCCGTCCGGGGTGCGTGCGTGGGCGGCGGCTGCCAGCTCGCCGTCGCCTGCGACCTGCGGGTCGCCGCCGCCGACGCGCGGTTCGGCGTGCCGCCGGCCCGGCTGGGTCTGGTGTACCCGGCGCCGACCACCCGTCGGCTGGCCCGGCTGGTCGGCCCGGCCGCGGCCAAGCACCTGCTCTTCACCGCCGAACTGGTCGACGCCGAGCGGGCGCTGCGGGTGGGCCTGGTCGACGAGGTGCTGCCGGGCGACCGGCTCGCCGCCCGGGTGGACGAACTCACCGCCGCCGTGGCCGCCCGGTCGCAGCTCAGCGTCGCCGCCGCCAAGGAGATCGTCGACGGCCGGGCGGACGAGGACCGGATCGCCTGGTGGCACGGGCAGGTCCGGGCCAGCGGCGAGGCCCGCGAGGGCGTCGCGGCCTTCCACGAGCGCCGCCCGGCCCGCTTCGGCTGGACCCCGCCCGCCCCGCACTGACCGCCGGGGGCCGGCGGGCGCCGCGCCGAGGGTCGTACCCCCGACGCGGCCCCCCGTTCCCGCCGGCCGGTCCGTCACCGCCCGGCCAGTGACGCCCAGGTCGGGGTCGTCGGCTCGCGCCGCAGCGGCATGCCCGCCTCGGCCGGCGTCCGGTCGCCCTTGCGCTGGTTGCAGCCGTAGCAGGCGGCGGTCGTGTTCCGCCAGGTGTTCCGCCCGCCGCGCGAGCGGGGCAGGACGTGGTCGATGGTGCCGGCCGGCCCCCCGCAGTACGCGCAGCAGCGTCCGTCGCGGCGCAGCACGCCCGCCCGGGACCAGGCCGGGCCGGTGCTGAACCGCCACCGGGTCACCACGTAGCGGACCAGGCGCACCACCCGGGGGACCGGGAACACCCCGATCACCCGGTCCGGCTCGGCCTCGTGGATCTCGGCGACCCGCCGGCAGAGCATCCGGATCGCGTGCTGGACGGTGACCCGGTGCAGCGGGCCGAGGTCGGCGTTGACGACGAGGACGGCGTCCACCGGTGTCTCCCTCCGTGACGGTGACGAGCTGGGCGGACCGGAGGACGAAAGAGCCGCCCGGTCCGGGTGCGGACGGGCGGCTCGACGTCGTGCGGGCACGCGTCAGTCGGGCCGGCCGCCCCCGGGGTCTTCGGCGCGGTGACCGCCGCCGTACGCCGGAGGCGTGGGCAGGCACGACGGCACACAGGTGACGTGCGACATCGACATGACCAGCTCCCGCGGCGGTGGTTGACCTTGCGCGATCACGGTAGGTCGGCGGGGGAGAGAGGGGCAACGGATTTCGATCGAGGCCCCGGCTCGTCGGGGCGGCGCTGGCGGCGGGCCCGGCCCGCGGCCCGCGCGGCGGCCAGGGGCCGGTCGATGCGTACGGCCATCCGCGCGGTCAGCTCGCTCTCCAGCAGCGGCCGGTTGACCTCGGCGGCGACCGCGAGCGCCGGCCCCGAGACGGTACGCCAGATCGCGGCCAGCCCGGCGCCCAGCCCGAGCAGGGCCACGGCCGCCCGGGTCACCGGCGAACCGGCGGCGGCGAGCGCGCTCACCCCCACCACGGCGAACAGCACCGCGAGCAGCGGCACGAGCACCGGCCAGAAGATCCCCCGCACGGCCTGCACCACCAGCTTCCGGTCCCGGACGATCAGGTTCCGGGCGGCGATCGCGTAGTCCTCCTCGTCGAGCAGGTCCCTGGGGTGCAGCCCGCCGGTGAGCACGCTCTGCCACAACTCGCCCTGGTTGCGCAGCTCGCGGGCCAGCTCGGGCAGCCCCGCCTCGGTCGGGTCGCCCACGTCCGCCCTGGTGACCGCCGACGCCCACGCCGACAGCGACCGGCGGACCACCGCGGCCGAGTACGGGGGCAGCACGCTGGCCAGCTCGCCCAGCCACCGGCCGATCTCGAACTGCCGGCCGCCGAAGCGGTGCGCCACCTGCCCGGCGTCGCCCTGCCGGACGGCGTCGCCGTAGCGCACGGTGTCGGCCAGTGAGCGCCCCAGCCGGTACGCCAGACCCACCCGCTGGTTGGTGGCCATCGTCCAGCGCAGCAGCTCCACGTTGAGGTCGTCGAGGGCGAGCAGCAGGGCGTCGCCGGACCCGTCGGTCACCCGGGCCCGGGCGTCGGCGGTGGCGGGCGCGGGGCCGACGCGCCGGGTCAGCTCGGCGATCTGCGCGAGCGCGACGTCCACGCCGTCCAGGTACATCTGCAGGCGCCGCCGCCCCGACATCTCCGTCAGGTTGGACAGCTTCGCCGGCGCGCCCGCCGGCCGCTCGGCCCCGGGGTCGCGCAGCTCGGCGGTGCGCGCGTGGTGGTAGGCGTCCGCCATCCACCAGCCGAGCCGCAGGGCGGTCACGACGCAGGCCCGCTCGTCCCGGATCAGCGGGTACGCGTCGTCCCGCGGCACGTCGGCGACGAGCGGGTCGTCGTCCGTGCGCGGCGACATCCCGCTGACCTCCCGGCTCATCCCAGACGATCAGCCTAGGCCAGCCAAGCGGCCCTTTTGTCCGTTTTGCTCAACCCCGCCCGGCGAGCAGGCCCCGGGGCCGGATCGACCGGACCGGCTCGGTCGCGCCGCCCTCGGCCCGCAGGATGTGGTTGGCCGCCACGATCCCGGTCGCCGCCGAGCGCTCCATCAGCGCGCTCGGGAACTCCGTCCGGATGCCGTCGCCGGCCAGGTAGAGCCCGTCGGCGTCGGTGCGTACCCCCGGCCGCCAGGCGTGGCTGCCGGGCGTGAACGCCGGCGCCTGCGCCTCCACCCGGGCACGCAGCTCGCGCACCCGCAGCCGGGCCGCCTCCGGCCAGAGCGCCGTCAGCTCGGCCCGCATCCGCTCGGCCAGCTCCTCGGCGGGCACGCCCGGCTCGCAGGCGTACGCGTGCAGCTCCACGATCGAGCCCCCGGTGCGTTCCGCCCAGCGGCGGGACTCGTTCTCCAGCCGGTGGTAGAGGGTCACCGAGTCCAGGGTGGGCTGCCGGGACACCCCGCTGAACACCGCCCGGTCGGCGGAGACGTCCCCGTCGCACCAGTAGCGCGCCACCGCGTACGGCGGGCCGGGCCGGCCGAACGCGGGCATCCGCGCCGCCAGCCGGGGCGCGTGGTCGGCCAGGCCGGGCGAGGCCGCGACCAGCGCGGCGAGGGCGGGCGGGTCGACGGCGAGCACCACGTGCCCGGCCGGGTACGACGTGCCGTCGGCGGTCGTCACCCGCCAGCCGGCGCTCTCGCGGGTCACGGCGGTGACCGCCGCGCCCGTCACCACCCGGCCCCCGTGCTTCTCCACGTGCCGCGTCAGCGGCTCCCAGATCGCCGTCGCGTAGTCCTCGTCCGGGCAGTCGAAGGCCAGCCCCTCCGGGTTGCCCAGCAGGTAGAAGTGGAACTGCGCGATCATTTCCGCCGCCGACATCTCCGCCTCGTGGTTGAAGAACGAGTGGGAGAAGACCTCGAAGAGCATCGCGCGGGCCCGGTCCGGCAGCCGCAGCGAGGTGAGCAGCGCGTCGGCGGTCGTGTCGTCGAACTCGGCGTAGGTGCGCCGCGGGTCGTAGGTGAGTAGCGGCAGTGCCGCGTCCCGGTCCATCCCGCGCAGGTCGCCCAGGCGCAGGCTCGGGCTGCGCAGCAGCAGCGCCAGCAGGTTCGCCGGCGGCGCGGGCGGCAGCCTGCCGAACTCCTCGGTCGGCCAGCGCTCGCTCAGGATCGGGTAGCCCGGGACCGGCTTGAGGAAGCCGAGCCCCGGGTCGACGCGGCGCAGGACGGAGCGCCAGTTGTAGTACTGCCGGAAGAACGCGTGGAAGCCGTGCTCGTTCATCTGCCGGGCGCCGTCGGCGAGGGTCTCCGGCCAGGCCCCGAGCCGGCCGCCGAGCGTCGGCGCCGCCTCCAGCACGGTCACCGCCACCCCGCGTTCGGCCAGCACCACCGCCGCCGACATGCCGGCGATCCCGCCGCCGACCACCACCGCCTCGACCCGGCCCGGCACTCGGTCCGCGCCGCCACCGCCGGGGTCCACCTCGTGCTCGCGTACGCCGATGAGCCGACCGACCACCTTCGACAGCGCCATGTGCACCTTCCCCGCCGGATGGGTCTCCAGTCTGCCCGGTGACCTGCCAGGAGCAACGTTCCCCGACCGCGGGCGCCTCACGCGCCCCGACTCACGTCGGCGGTGGCAAACAGCGTCGCTGCCGGTCCGAGGAGGGCCAGACGTACTCCAGGTCGGTCGGGACGTCGTCGCCGAAGATCGGGCCGTAGTGCCCGGGATCCTTGCGCAGCAGCGACGAGCGGTGGCTGCGGTGCAGGTCCTCGCGGCCCAGCCACGGCGGCAGCTCCCCGGCCTCGGCCAGCGCGGACTGCGTACGCACCTCGGTCAGGCCGCAGGCGGCGGCGAGGTCGGCGGTCATCGTGGTCGCGCAGGTGTCGGCCCGCCCGGGCTCGCACCAGACCGCGCAGACGTCCAGCCCGTAGCGGGTGAGGGCCTCCTCGTACCCGGCCCACATCTTCACGGCCGGGTGGTTGCGCCAGCCGTACGTGGGCCAGGTCAGGCCCCGCAGCACCTGGATGGTCTCCACCCGCTGCTTGCCCAGCCGCTTCTGGTCCAGCGTCCGGGCGCTGGCCAGGAAGTCCGGGTACGGCAGGAACGTCTGCATGCCGCTGCTCTACCCGTCGCCGCGGGGGACATGCCGACGCGACCAGCGCTCATGATCAGAGGGCTGCGCCCGGCGCGACCGGCTGACTACGATGCGGCGCATGGCGGAGCCCCTGCTGGATCGTGCGCGGCGTGCCGGCCGGCGGCTCCGGGTCAACGGCGACGCGCGGGCGCACTACGTGGTCTGTGGCCGCGACGCCCTCGCCTACTGGGTGGTGCGCGCGCTGCTCGCCACCGAGTTCGAGGCCGGCCGCGTCCGGATCACCCTGGTGGTGCCCGAACGACCCAGCTCCGACGAGCCCGACGGGCGCGACCTGCAGGGCGTCGAGGTGGTCCGCGCCGACCGGCTCGACGAGGTCACCTTCCGTCGGGCCGGCCTGGCCGGCGCCGACGGGCTGGCCCTGCTGCACCAGGACGACGTCGGCAACATGCACGCGGCGCTGTGCGCGCAGGAGGTCGAGCCCGGGCTGCGCCTGGTGGTGCGGATGTTCAACACCAACCTCGCCAACGGGGTGCGGCAGATCTTCCCCGACTCGGCGGTGCTCTCCGACGCCTCCATGGCCGCCCCCGCCTTCGTGGCCGCGGCGCTGGGCGAGGTCGCCCCCACCCATTTCCGCCACGGCGGGCGCACCCTCTACGTGGCCCGCCGCGACGACGTACGCCCGACCGACGTGGTCTGCGGGGTGGCCGACACCCGCGACCCGCAGCAGGTCCGGCTGCTGCCCGCCGACGGGCGCGCGGCCGACCTGGTGATCGCCGAGGCGACCGGCACGCCGCCCGGGACGGAGCTGGCCGCCCGCCGGCTGAGACGGGCCCGCCGGCGTCGCCGCCCCCTGACGGTGCTGTTGCGCGCCGTACGCAGCTTCGCCACCCGCAAGATCGGCGTCGCGGTGATCGTGCTGCTGGCGGTGATCGGGGTGCTCGGCTGGCTCAACGGCTACGCCTCGCACCAGGGCTGGGCCGACTCGCTCTACCTGACGCTCGTGACCACGCTGACCGGGCAGGACCCGGATGCGAACAAGTCGGCCGCCGAGCAGGTCATGCAGGTGGTGCTCAACCTGGCCGGGCTGGCGCTGATCCCGCTGATCACCGCCGTGGTGGTCGACGGCATCGTCAACGCCCGGCTGGCCCTGCACTCCGGCCGCATCCAGCCGGAGCGCTCCGGGCACGTGGTGGTGGTCGGGCTGGGCAACGTCGGCACCCGGGTGATGTCCCAGCTCTGCGACTTCGGCGTCGAGGTGGTGGCCATCGACAAGGTGCCCGAGCCGCGCGGCGGCGCGCTGGCCCGGCGGCTGGGCGTACCGCTGATCGTGGGCGACGCCGCGCTGGAGGAGACCCTCCAGTCGGCCTCGGTGGGCGGCTGCCAGGCGCTGGTGGTGGTCTCCACCGACGACGAGACCAACCTCCAGGCGGCGCTCAACGGCCGGGCCGTCAACCCCGAGCTCCAGGTGGTGCTGCGCCTCTTCGACGGCCACTTCGCCGAACGCATCCAGCAGGCGTTCGGCATCGGCGTCTCGCGCAGCGTGTCCTACCTCGCCGCGCCGTCGTTCGCGGCCGCGCTGCTGGACCGCGCCGTGATCGCCACGATCCCGGTCGGCCGGCACGCGCTGCTGGTCACCGAGGTCAGCGTCGCCGCCGGATCGGCGCTGGACGGCCGGCCGCTCGCCGCCGTCGGGCGGGCCGAGAGCGTACGCCTGCTGGCGCACGCCCGGGCCGGCCAGCGCCTCGACTGGGCGCCCGACGCGCGCCTGGTGATCGTCGCGGGCGACCGGCTGACGGTGGTGGCCCGCCGGGCCGGCCTGAACGCCCTGCTCCGCGAGGCCGCGCCACCGGTGCCGGAGGACCCGGTCACGCCCACACCGCGGCAGCCGGAGGAGTGACGGGCCGACCGACCCGCCGCCACGCCGGTCCCGGATGCGGCGTCAGGCCCGGCGGGGGCGCAGGGCGTACCAGAGGGCGCCGATGGCGAGCACGGCGGCGCCGGCGAGCACGCTGGACAGCGGCAGGTTGACCGCGAGCAGCAGGCAGCCGACCAGCCCCAGCACGGCCAGCGCCCGCACCGGCAGCCGCCGGCCCGGGTCGCGGCCCAGCGTCAGCGCGGCGGCGTTGGTGATCGCGTAGTAGACCAGCACGGTGCAGCTGGAGAAGCCGATCGCGTCGCGGACGTCGCCCAGCAGCACGATCGCCACCACCACGGCGGCCACGGCCAGTTCGGCCCGGTGCGGCACCCGGTGCACCGGGTGGACGGCGGCGAGCGCCCCCGGCAGGTCGCGCCGGCGGGCCATCGCCAGCGCGGTGCGGCCCACCCCGGCGAGCAGGGAGAGCAGCACCCCGGTCACCGCCACGGTCGCGCCGGCCCGCACCAGCCACGACAGCCCGGGCAGCCCGGCGGCCGTCACCACGTCGGCCAGGGGCGCGGCGGATGCGGCCAGCCGGTCGGCCCCGAGCACGCCGACGGTCACGACCGCCAGCACCAGGTAGACCGCCAGCACCACGCCGAGGGCCAGCGGGACCGCCCGGGGGATGGTCCGCTCCGGGTCGCGTACCTCCTCGCCGAGGGTGGCGATCCGGGCGTACCCGGCGAAGGCGAAGAAGAGCAGCCCGGCGGCGGTGAGCACGCCCCGCCCGCCGCCGTCGAGGTCGCCGAGCCGGTCGAGCGAGACGTCGCCGCCGAGCGCGCCGGCCACCGCGACCAGCGCCAGCACCGCCAGCACCACGGCGACCAGCACCTTCGTCGCGGTCGCGGTCCTGCCGACGCCGCGCAGGTTCACCGCGGTCACCGCCGCCACCGCGCCGACGGCGACGAGCCGGGCCTGCCCCGGCCAGAGGTACGCCCCGATGGTCAACGCCATCGCCGCGCAGCTCGCCGTCTTGCCGACCACGAAACCCCAGCCGGCCACGAACCCGGCGAACGGGCCCAGCCGCTCCCGCCCGTACACGTAGGTGCCGCCGGACTCCGGGTAGCGGGCCGCGAGCCGGGCCGAGCTGGTGGCGTTGCAGAAGGCGATGAGGCCGGCCAGTACGAGGGCCGCCAGCAGCCCGGCCCCGCCGGCCGCCGCCGCGGCGGGCGCGAAGACCACGAAGACGCCCGCGCCGAGCATCGACCCCAGGCCGATGACCACCGCGTCTGCTACGCCCAGCCGGCGCGCCAGTTGATCCACGGCGGGACCCTATGGGGCGGAGATGAACGGACGGTTCCAGTCCCGCAGCGCGCCCGGCAACGGCAGGTCGTCCCAGGGCACCCGGTGCAGCAGCCGGTCGAGGAGGAGCCCGAGCAGCAGCCCGGCCACCGAGTCGGTCAGCCAGTGCCAGCCCAGGTAGGTGGTGGTGCAGAGCACCACGACCGGCGGCACGACCCGGACCACGGCGACCAGCCGGGGCGGCATCGTGCGGCCGTACGTGCGCAGCAGCGGGGCGAGCAGCAACGCGATGACGCCGTACCAGAGGATCGCGTTCGCGACGTGGCCCGAGGGATAGGACTGGGCGAACCGCAGTGGCAGCTCGTCCTGGAACAACGGGAGGGTCTGCTCGGCGGGCAGGAAGGGCTTCTTGACACTCGCGCTGGGCGCGGGTCGGGCGGTCCACACCTTGAGCGGGCCGATCGTCAGGTAACTGAGGGCGAAGGCGAGCACCGGTGGCAGCACCGGGAGCACGGATCTCAGCCGCACCGCGAGCAGCACCCCGAGCCCCAGGGCGATCAGCGTCAGCGGGGTGCCCTGCCCCAGGTAGTTGAGGATCACCGCCGTCCAGTGCGCGGCCGTCGGCCGGTGCGCCTGCGACCAGTCGGCGATCGCGCGGTCGATCCCGAAGAGCCGCTCGTCGGCGAGGGCCACGGTCAACCCGACGAGGGCGGTGAGCAGCAGCGCGTCGAACCACCAGCCGGCCGGCTGGACCGGCCGGAGCTGGACCTTTCCCCGTACCGCCGTGGTCTCCCGCACCCCGTCACGCTACCGGCCCCGGTCGGCGCCGGACCGGGACGGGCCGGGGACGGCTGTGTGCCGAGCCACGAAGGGAGGCGCTCGGCGGGGGGAACCCGTCAGACTTGTCCCCGTGCGGATCACCTCGGCCCTCGTGGACCCGGCGCTGCTCGATCTCCCCTGGTCGACCCCGCTGGAGGAGTGGCCTGCGCAGCACCTGGTGGCGCTGCCCCAGGGCATCTCCCGGCACATCGTCCGCTTCGTCCGGCTGGGTGAGTACGTCTACGCGTTCAAGGAGACCCGCGAGCGGATCGCCGAGCGGGAGTACGACCTGCTGCGCGCCCTGGAGCGGATCGACTTCCCGTCGGTGGAGGCGGTGGCGATCGTCGCCGACCGGCAGACAGAGGACGGGGAACCCCTCGAGTCGGTGCTGATCACCCGGCACCTGCAGTTCTCGCTGCCCTACCGGGCGCTCTTCTCGCACACCCTGCGCCCCGAGACGATGGGCCGGCTGCTCGACGCGCTCGCCGCCCTGATCGTCCGGATGCACCTCACCGGCTTCTTCTGGGGCGACTGCTCGCTGTCGAACACCCTGTTCCGCCGGGACGCCGGGGCGTTCGCCGCCTACCTCGTGGACGCCGAGACAGGGGCGCTGCACCACTCCCTGTCCAACGGGCAGCGCGGCGAGGACCTGGAGATCGCCCGGGTCAACATCTTCGGCGAGGCGCTCGATCTGCAGGCCGCCGGGCTGCTGCACGCCTCGATCGACCCGGAGGTGGTCTGCGAGGAGGTCGTGCAGCGCTACGAGCGGCTGTGGCACGAGATCACCTACGAGCAGCAGGTCGAGCGGGAGGCCCGGCACGACGTCGAGGGGCGGATCCGCCGCCTCAACGAGCTGGGCTTCGACGTCGCCGAGGTGGCGATGTCCACGATCGACAACGGGCGCTACCTGATCCGGCCGAAGGTGGTCGACGCCGGCTACCACACCCGACGGCTGCTGCGCCTGACCGGCCTGGACGCCGAGGAGAACCAGGCCCGCCGGCTGCTCAACGACCTCGACGCCTACCGGGCCGAGAGCTACCTGACCGACGAGCAGCAGGCCGCGCACCGCTGGCTGACCGAGGTCTTCGAGCCGGTGGTGCGGGCCGTGCCGGCGCACCTGCGCCGCAAGCTGGAGCCGCAGGAGCTCTTCGCGCAGATCATCGAGCACAAGTGGCTGCTCTCCGAGCGGGCCGGGCGGGACGTCGGGATGGCCCCGGCCGTGCAGTCGTTCCTGGCCGACGTGCTGGTGCACCGCCCGGACGAGCAGGCGGTGCTCGGCGTCGAGGTCCCCACCGCCTGACGCCCCGCCCGGCAGGAGCGCCGCCCCGCCCGGCCGCCGGTCACTCCACCCAGGAACCGCCGCGCATCACCCGGACCACGTTCAGGTCGTCGTCGAGCACCACCAGGTCGGCCCGGAGCCCGACCTGGAGCGCGCCCAACCGGTCACCGAGGCCGATCGCGCGGGCCGGCGTGGTGGAGGCCATCCGGACGGCGTCCGCGATCGGGATCCCGGCGGCCACCGCGTGCCGCAGCGCGGCGTCCATGGTCAGGGTGCTGCCGGCGATCGCGCCGTCGCGGGCCAGCCGGGCCACGCCGTCGGCCACCGTGACCGCCTGGCCGCCCAGGTCGTACTCGCCGTCGGACATGCCGGCGGCGGCCATCGCGTCGGTGATCAGGGCCGCCCGCTCGGGGCCCGCCGTCGACGTGGCGAAGGCCAGCATCCCGTCGTGCAGGTGCACGCCGTCGGCGACCAGCTCGCAGACCACGTTCGGGGCGTCCAGCAGGGCCACCACCGGGCCGGGCTCGCGGTGGTGCACCGGCCGCATCCCGTTGAACAGGTGGGTGCCGACGCTGGCACCCGCCGCGACGGCGGCGCGGGTCTCGTCGTACGTGGCGTCGGTGTGGCCGACCGCGGCGACCACCCGGTGCGCGGTGAGCAGCTTGATCGCCTCCAACGCGCCGTCCCGCTCGGGGGCGAGGGTGACCATCCGGACCGCCCCGCCGCCGAGTTCGACCAGCTCGGTCAGCTCGTCGGTGGACGGGTCGCGCAGGTACTCGGGGTTCTGCGCGCCGCAGCGGGCGGAGGAGAGGTACGGCCCCTCGAAGTGGATCCCGGCCAGCACCCCCTCGGCGACGAGCGGGGCGAACGCCTCGGTGGCCGAGCGCATGAGCACGAAGGGCGAGCTGACGAGGCTGGCCAGCAGGGTGGTGGTGCCGTGCCGCAGGTGGAAGTCGGCCGCCTGCCGGGCCTGCTCGGCGTCGCCCGTGGTGAAGGTGTGTCCGCCGCCGCCGTGCGTGTGCATGTCGACGAAGCCGGGCACGATCCAGTGCCCGTCGCGCACGGACGGGTACTCGGCGACGGCCCTGATCCGGCCCTCGTCCAGCTCCACGCAGCCCTGCCGGATCACGCCGGTCGGGGTCACCACCTTGCCGGTCACCCGGTTGGCCATCACTTCTCCAGAGTGTCGAGGGCGAGCAGGGCGGCGCCGAGGCAGCCGGCCTCGTCGCCGAGGGCCGCCGCGACCAGGCGCGGCTCCCGGTGGAACGTCATCCGCTCGTGCAGCGCGGCCCGGAGCGGGTCGAGCAGCCGCGCGCCGGCCCGCACGAGCCCGCCGCCGAGCACGACGGTCTCCACGTCGTAGAGGGCCTGACCGGTGGCGAGGCCGTCGGCGAGCGCCTCGACTGCCTCCCGCCAGACGTCCGCCGCCAGCGCCTCGCCGCCGCCCGCCCGGCCGGCGACCTCGGCGGCGGTCGCCGGCACGCCGGCCAGCGCCGAGTAGCGCCGCCCGATCGCGGCGGCGGAGGAGACCGCCTCCAGGCAGCCGGGACGGCCGCACCCGCAGCGCGGCCCGCCGGGGCGTACCTGGATGTGGCCGATCTCGCCCGCGGCGCCGTGGGCGCCGGTGACGGCCGTGCCGCCGACCACGTGGGCGGCGGCGATCCCGGTGCCGATCGCGACGAACAGGACGTGCCCGGCGTCGCGGCCCGCGCCGAGGCGGGCCTCGGCCAGGCCGCCGGCGCGCACGTCGTGGCCGAGCGCCGTGGGCAGCCCGAGCCGTCCGTGGGCGAGGTCCCGCAGCGGTACGTCCCGGAAGCCCACGTTCGCCGACCAGACGGCGATCCCGCGCGCCTCGTCGATCACCCCGGGGACCACGACGCCGACCGCGACCGGGTCGAGCCCGTCGGCGCGGGCCCTGCCGGCGAGTCCCTCGGCGACCCCCAGGACGGTATCCACCACGGCGTCCGGACCGCGCCCGGCGTCGGTGGGGTGCCGCTCGGCGTGCAGCACGACGCCGTCGCCCCGGACCAGGGCGCACTTCATCCCGGTGCCGCCGACGTCCAGCGCGACGACGACGTCGGCTGAGCTCACGCGAGGACCACGGATCGGGTCAGGTGCCGGGGCGCGTCGGGGTCGAGGCCCCGGCTGGTGGCGAGGGCGACGGCGAACCGCTGCGCCAGGATCAGGTCGGCCATCGGGTCGACCGGCGTACGGCCGGCGGCCCAACTGCCCAGCACCGTGCGGCAGCCGTGGGTGCGGCTGTGTACGAAGGCCGCCCCCGTCGCCGCCACGTCCGCCGGCAGCCCGTCGGGCAGCTCGCCGAACGCCCAGACCAGCCGGCCCGGTGCGGCGATCGAGATCGGCCCGTGCCGGTAGTCCATCGCCGGGTACGCCTCGGCCCAGAAGGTGGCCGCCTCGCGGCACTTCAGGGCCGCCTCCTGGGCGAGCCCGACCGTCCAGCCGCGGCCGAGGAAGGTCGCCTGCTCGATGCGGGCCGGGTCGATCGGCAGCGGGGCGCGTACGGCCACCTCGGCGTCGGCGGCGAGCGCGTCGATGTTGTCGCCGAGGTGGGCGCGGAGCAGGGCCAGCGCGGTGGTCGCGAAGCGCGTCTGCACCACCGAACGCTCGTCGGCGAAGGGCATGGTGACCGCGGCGTCGGCCAGCGCGACGGCGGGGGAGTCGGGGTCGCCGACCAGGACGGTGCTCGGCACCCGCCCGCGCAGGGCGGCGATCAGCTCGGTGACCTCGGTGGTGGTGCCGGAGCGGGTGATCGCGACGAGCCGGTCGTAGCGCCGGCCGGCGGGGAACTCGGAGGCCTGGAAGGCGTCGGTCTCGCCCTGCCCGAGGTGCTCGCGGCGGGCCGCGTACGCCATCGCCATGAACCACGACGTGCCGCAGCCCACGACGGCGACCCGCTCGCCGGCGCGGGGGAGGCGGTCCGTCGCGGTGGCGGCGAGTCGCGCGGCCTCCCGCCAGCAGTCGGGCTGGCTCGCGATCTCGGCGTCGACGTACGACATGAGAACTCCTACGCAGGGGAGCGGTGCGCAATACGGCTCGTTAGAGCCGCCTTTCGCGCGTTATTCTGCGCGAAACCGGCTGGCTGTGGCAACCAGCCCCGGCATCGCGCAAGGCAGGTTTTTGCGCCCTCGTAGTTTCGCGCACTACTGTGCACGCAATCAATCACCGACCGCGCAGTAACTGGAGGGGCCCGGGTGGACCGGTACGCCAGATGGAACGCCCTGCTCGAGATGTTGACCGACAACGGCCGGGTCAGCGTCGAGGAGGCCGCCGAGCGGCTGGACGTCTCCCAGGCCACCATCCGGCGCGACTTCGACCAGCTCGCCCAGCAGCAGATGATCACCCGGACCCGGGGTGGTGCGGTCGCCAACGGCGTCTCGTACGACCTGCCGCTGCGCTACAAGACCGCCAAGCACTCGGCGGAGAAGCAGCGGATCGGCGCCGCCGCCGCGGCGCTGGTCTCGCCGGGCACCGTCGTGGGCCTCAACGGCGGCACCACCAGCACGGAGGTGGCCCGGGCGCTCGCCGTCCGGCCCGACCTGAACACCAGTGCCGAGGGTGCCCAGCTCACCGTGGTCACGAACGCGCTGAACATCGCCAACGAGCTGCTGGTCCGCTCCCGGATGAAGGTGGTGGTGGCCGGCGGTGTGGTCCGCCCGAAGTCGTTCGAGCTGGTCGGCCCGTTGGGTGGGGCGCTGCTGCGCGAGGTCACCCTGGACGTCGCCCTGCTCGGCGTGGACGCGATCGACCCGCAGCTCGGCGCCGCGGCCCACCACGAGGGCGAGGCGGCGATGAACAACCTGATGGTGGCCCGGGCCAAGCGGGTCGTGATCATCGCGGACTCGTCCAAGCTGGGCGGTCACGCCTTCGCCCGGATCTGCCCGGTGGACCGGGTGGAGACGCTGGTCACCGACTCGGGGGCCAATCCGGAGGTGGTGGAGGCGTTCCGCGCCGCCGGGGTCACGGTCGTCTGCGCCTGAGGCGTCGAGGAGGTCCCTTCCCCGTCCCGTCGGCGCGTCGGATGCATACCGGGTATTGCGGCCCGCTGCATACCGCGTATGGTGTCGCCTGTCATACACCCATCGGGGGAGGTGCAGCTTGCCAGCTGTCCTGGAGATCGAAGGTCTCCGCAAGACGTACAAGAGCCGTCGGCGCGGCACCCGCAACGCGCTCGACGGTTTCGACATGCGGGTCGAGGAAGGACAGGTGCACGGCTTCCTCGGTCCCAACGGGTCGGGCAAGACCACCACGCTGCGTACGCTGCTCGGCCTCATCCGGCCCGACGGCGGACGGATGACGGTCCTCGGCCACGAGGTGCCCGCGGCGCTGCCCGCCGTCGCCGGCCAGGTCGGCGCGATCGTCGAGAGCCCGCAGTTCTTCCCGCACTTCACCGCGCGCGACACCCTGTCCCTGCTCGCCGGCGCGGGCGACGTGCCGCAGCAGCGCGTGGACGAGGTGCTGGAGCTGGTCGGGCTGCGCGACCGCGCCGGCGAGCGGGTCAAGACCTACTCGCTCGGCATGAAGCAGCGGCTCGCCGTCGCCTCGGCCCTGCTGAAGAACCCGAAGCTGCTGATCCTCGACGAGCCGGCCAACGGCCTCGACCCGGGCGGCATCCGGGAGATGCGCACCCTGACGCGCAGCCTCGCCGAGTCGGGGATGACCGTGGTGCTCTCCAGCCACATCCTCGGCGAGATCCAACTGATCTGCGACTCCGTCACCATCATCTCGCTGGGCCGACGGGTGGCCTTCGGGCCGGTGGAGCAGGTGCTCGCCCAGCACTCCTCGGGGGCGGTCCGGGTGCGGCTGGAGGCGGTCACCGACCTGCCGGTCGCCGCCGAGGCGCTGACCCGCGCCGGGATCCGGGTGACGGGCCAGGCCGACCACCTGATGCTCGCCGGGGTCGACAAGCCGGCCACCGTGACCCGGCTCCTCGCCGAACAGGGCCTCTACGTCAGCGAGCTGGCCCCGATCGCCGTCGACCTGGAGAGCGTCTTCCTCGAACTGACCGCCACCGCGCCGGTACCCGGCCAGCACCGGCAGGTCGACCAGTCCACGAAGGTCGGTGGCGCGGGACAGCCCGGCGCCGCCGCAGGAGGGTGGGGCGCGTGAGTCTCTACCGTACGGAGCTGCGCCGGCTCACCAAGCGGCGCTTCACCCGCTGGATGAGCCTGCTGGGCCTGCTCGTGCTCGCGTTGGTGGTGATCGGGGTCTTCCTCACCAACGAGAAGATCGACGCCGCCACGCTGGCGAAGGCCGAGCGCGCCGCCGAGCAGCAGTGGCAGCGGGACGTCCGCCACAACGCGCAGTACCGCGCGGAGTGCGACAAGGCGAAGGCCGCCGGAACGGCCCAGGCCGACGACTTCCCGGAGGACTGCGCGTCCATCCAGCCGCCGCCCCGGGAGGCGATCGAGACGCAGTGGTTCCTGCCCTCCACCTTCGACTTCCGGGAGAGCTTCGGCGAGACGCTGCTGCCGCTCGCGGCGATCCTGGCGCTGGTCGGGTTCGTCGTCGGCGCCTCCTTCGTCGGGGCCGAGTGGAACACCGGCGGAATGATGAACCTGCTGCTGTGGCGGCCGAAGCGGCTGACCGTGCTGCTGACGAAGCTGGCGGCGCTGCTCACCGGGCTGGTCGCCCTGGCGGTGCCCACGACGCTGCTCTGGTTCGGCAGCTTCTGGCTGGTCGCCGTCTTCCGTGGCAGCACGGCGAAGATGACCTCCGGGGCGTGGCAGTCCTTCGCCCTGACCGGGCTGCGCGGGCTGGTGCTCGCCCTGGTCACCGCGACCATCGGCTTCGCGCTCGCCTCGCTGGGGCGGCACACCGCGATGGCCCTGGGCGGAGTGATCGCCCTGATGGTCGTCGGCCAGTTCGGCCTCGGCATCCTGCTGGCGATGGCCGGCGTGCGCTTCGCCGAGGCGTGGCTGCTGCCCACCTACGCCGTGGCGTGGATGCAGAAGAAGGTGACACTGCAGGACTGGAACACCTGCCAGGCGACCTACTTCGGGGAGTGCGAACCGGACACGCTCGAAATCACCTGGCAGCAGTCCTCGGTGATGATGGTGGTCGGGTTCGTGGTGATCCTCGGCGCGGCCCTCTGGGCGATGCGCCGGCGCGACATCTCCTGACCGCCGGCGGTGCGGCCGGCGGCTCTCCCCGGCCCCGGTCGCACCGCCCTCGCCGGCGAAGGGGCCTGCCCCGGTTGGCGCCGTGCGGCCGGTCCGCGGCGGATCGGCGGGGCGCGGAGCAGGCGGACCGGAGGGCGCACGGCCGGCACCGTCGTCCGATGCGAACCGGGTCGGCCCTGGTTAGGCTGGTGTTCCCCACCGGTCGGCGTCGTGCTGTGCCGCCCGCCAGCCCCACGAGGAGCGCCATGCAGCCCGCCGACGCCGCCCCGGCCGCCACCGAGCCGCCCGCGCCGGGCCGCTCCGGCGCGACGGGCACCACCGGCGAGGAACGGGAGGACGCGAGCGTCGTCCCCCAGCCGCGCAGCGCCCCGGTCGCCGGGGCGCCGGCCGTCCCGCATCCCCGCCCGGCGACGGAGCCGGACACCGCCGTGGCGTCATCCGGCGAGGCGGGCGCACCGCCGCGGGACGACACCGACGGCGAAGACGGCTCCGGCTCCGTGGCGGTCGCACCGCCGCACGGCGGGCTGACCGAGCGGGAGCGGGGCATCCTCACCTTCGAACAGCAGTGGTGGCGGCACGCCGGCGCCAAGGAACAGGCCATCCGGGACACCTTCGGCCTCTCGGCCACCCGCTACTACCAGTTGCTCAACGGGCTGCTCGACAACCCGGCCGCCCTCGCCGTCGAACCGGTGCTGATCGGTCGGCTCCGCCGGTTGCGGTCCTCGCGGGCCCGTAACCGGCGCCGCTGACCGCTGTCGCCCCCGAGGGCCGGTTCCCGGCCCCGACGAGTCGGTTGCGACCGGCCGGTCCCGTTGTCGTCGCCCGCCGCGTTTTGAGGGGCGACGTCGACCTGGCACCGCGCGGGCCGCCACTCTTCCCTCGACCTGGCACTGCTCCGGGCGACCCACCACTCTGCCCCCGCCGCCGGGACGGAATGTCGGCGACCGGCGCGGGTACGCGGGTGTCGTTCCGGGCCGCGTCTCGCGGCCGGTTCACGTTCCGGGCCGTGACGTGGCCCGGGGCCGAGGGAGGGAGCGGGCGATGACGCAGATCAACCCGAGCCGGCCACCGGACGGTGCGACCGGCACCGCACAGCAGGCCCGGCAGGAGGCGTCCCGGGTCGGGCACCAGGCGGCCCAGGCCGGCGGCCAGGTCGCGCACGCCGCCGCCGAACAGGGCGGACAGGTGGCCTCGGAAGCCCGACGGCAGGCGCGCAACCTGACCGGCGAGGCCGGCACGCAGTTGCGCGACCAGGCCCGGGCGCAGCAGCACCGGGCCGCCGACGGGCTGCGCGGGATCGGGCGCGAGCTCGGCTCGATGGCGGAGCGGAGCGAGGACTCCGGGATGGCCGGCCAGGCGGTCCGCCGGATGGCGGACGCCGCCGAGCAGGCGGCGGGCTGGCTCGACGAGCGCGAACCCGCGGCGGTGCTCGACGAGATGCGCTCGTACGCACGCCGGCACCCGGGCACCTTCCTGGCCGGTGCGGCCCTGGCCGGCATGCTGGTCGGTCGACTCACGCGCAACCTGACCGCCTCGGGCGACGGGGCGCGGGGCACGGGCCAGCCGTCGACCCCGCCGGCCGCCGCGCCCACCGGACCGGGCATGGCGCCCACGCCGGCCGGGCCGCAGCCGTACGAGCGGACGGTCGAGGCGCCGTACGTGGCCGAGGAGGCGTACACCGGGACGGCCCGGGTGCGCAACGCCTCGCCGCCCGGCCGGCAGGGGCCGGACATCCCGGGTGGGGTGGCGCCGTGAGCGCCCCCGAGAAGGAACGGACGCAGTCGGTCGGCGAGCTGCTGGGCGACGTGACCCGGGACTTCTCCACGCTGGTCCGCAAGGAGGTCGACCTGGCCAAGGCGGAGCTGCGCGAGGAGGCGGGTCAGGCCGGCAGGGTCGGCGGCATGTTCGGCGGGGCCGCGTTGGCCGGCTTCCTGACGGTGCTGTTCGTGTCCTACGCGTTGTGGTGGGGGCTGTCCAACGTGATGGACCAGGGCTGGGCGGCGTTGATCGTGGCCGTCATCTGGGCCGCCGTCACGGGTGTCCTGCTCGGCAGGGCGCGCAAGGAGATGGCGCGACTCCGCGTGGTGCTGCCTCGCACGAAGCAGACCGCAGGGGAGATACCGGACGCGATGCGCGGCCGGTGAACCAGCCGGGAGGGAGCAGATCATGTCCAACGATCCGGACCGGATCCGGTGGGAGATCGAGAACACCCGGAACGAACTGAGCAGCGACGTCGACGCGCTGGCCGACAAGGTCAATCCGCGGCGGGTCGCCGGTGAGCGCGTCGGGCAGGCCCGCGGCGCATTCACCCGGGCCAGGGAGAAGGTGATGGGCGTGCAGTCGGACGGGCACGGTGCCGCGCAGCGGATGTCGCAGGCGACAGGCCAGCGGATGTCGCACGCGGCCGATTCGGCGCGAGGGCTCGGGGAGCAGTCCCGGGAGCGGATGTCGCACGCGGCCGATTCGGCGCGGGCGCTCGGCGAGCAGTCCCGGGAGCAGATGTCGCACGCGGCCGGGTCGGTGCGGGAGGAGGCCCGCTCGCTCGGGCAGCAGTCCCGCCAGCAGGCCCAGGGCAACCCCCTCGCGGCCGGCCTGATCGCGTTCGGCGCCGGGCTGCTGGTCTCGTCGCTGATCCCGGCGAGCCGTCCCGAACGGCAGTGGGCCGGGCAGGCCAGGGAGATGGTGAGCGAGCACTCCGACCAGCTGCGTGCGCAGGCCGGACACCTGCGGGAACAGGCCAGCGAGGTCGGCCGCGAGGTGGGCCAGGGGATGCGCCACAACCTGCGCGAGCCGGCGCAGGAGGCGGCCCGCGCGGTCGGTTCCACCGCCGTCAGCGGCGCGTCCGCCGTACGGGAGCAGGGCCGGTCGGCCGCCCACCAGACGCAGGGGCAGGCGCATGAGGCCGCCGACGACCTCCGTCGCCGCTGAGGCGACCCGGGTGGTCGGGGCGGCGCGGACGATGCGGGTACGCTCCGCGTCCGCGCCGCCGCCCGGCCGGCCCGTCAACGAGGACCTCGTTCTCCGGTTCGGGCCGCTGGCCGGCGTGCTGGACGGCGCGACCGTGCCGGAGGGCTTCGACACGGGCTGCGTGCACGGGCCGTCCTGGTACGTCCGGCACCTCGCGGCCCGGATCGGGCTGGCCGAGGCGGCCCGCCCGACGGCGACCCTCATGAGCAACCTGGCGGCGGCGATCCTCGCCGTGCGGGCCGACCACGGCGACGGGTGTGACCTCGACCACCCGGGCACTCCCTCGAGCACCGTCTGCCTGCTGCGCGACGGCGGCGACCACCTCGACTACCTGGTGCTCTGCGACAGCCCGCTGGTGCTCGACGCCGGTGGGCGCGTCAGCGTGGTCACCGACGACCGGCTGGACGCCGCCATGGCGGCGTTGCGGGCCACGGTGGCGGCCGTGCCGGCGGGGTCCGCCGACCGGACCACCCGGTTCCGTCAGGCGGTCGGCGTGCAGCGGGAGCGGATGAACCGCACCCACGGCTACTGGGTGGCCGCTGCCGACCCGGACGCGGCGTTCCACGCGGTGACCGGCACCCTGCCGTTGCGCGGGCCGGGTGCCGTACGCCGGGCGGCGCTGCTCAGCGACGGCGCGTCGGCCCTGGTCGAGCAGTTCGGTCTGCTCGACTGGGCGGGGCTGCTGGACGTGGCCACCGCCGAGGGACCGGGTGCCCTGATCGACCGGGTACGCGTCGCGGAGCGTGACCATCCGGACCGGCTGCGCCGGCACAAGCCCGCCGACGACGCCTCGGTGGTGCTCTGCGAGTTCGAGGCCGGAGGGCCCTGAGCTGCCCGGACCCGCCTGCGGGCCGGCCGAGGGGGCGCACTTCCGGCGGCCGCCCCCGGGTCGGTAGGCGGGCTGGCTCACCGGATCGGTCGACAGCGGAGCGTGAGGTGGAACACGATGGGCTCCGACCGGCTGGTACCTTGCGCCACTCCGCCAGTCGGAGCCCGATGGGGTGGACTCGGGCCGGTGGGAGCGGCAGACTGCGGCACGTGGCGGGAACGGTCCGGTTGGAGCCGGTGGACGAGCAGAACCTGGAGCCATTGCTCTCCGTAGCGGCTGCGGAGGCGGAGCCCGGCGACGTGATGCCGCCGGTGCAGGCCCCGGCGGGGTGGTCGCACGCGCGGCGGGAGGCGTTCCGGGAGTTCCACCGGGCGAGCTTCGGGGGCCTCGACGGCCCGACCGGCACCTGCATGTACGCGATCCTGGCCGGCGGCGAGGTGGTCGGCATGATCCGGATGAGCCGCCGCGACGGGCCGGGAACCGTCGAGACGGGAATGTGGCTGGGCCGCTCCGCGCGGGGCCAGGGAATCGGTGCGGCCGCCTTGCGTGAGTTGTTGAACGAGGCGGCGGCGGCCGGAATGCGGCGCGTCGTCGCAGATACCACGGTCGACAATCACGGCGCCGTGTCAGTGCTGAAGAAATGTGGCGCTAAATTGCGCCAGGACGGCGGGAAGGTGTACGCCGAAATATGCCTCGATTCGGCGCTGCCGACCCCGTGACGGCCATTCGCCAGTTCTTTACCTTCTGACGTCCTTCCTGCTCCGCAGTGCCGGGGTGTCCGTTCCGTGTGCCCGAACGGGCACTTGTTCCCGATCTCGACGGATGGCCGTCGACAACGCGCCGGAATGTTTCGCCGATAGGTGAACGGGTACTGCCGGCCGGGTCCGATCGAACGGGACACCAGATGTGCGGTCCGGCGTGAACTGATCCCCGGCGGCCATTATCCAGACCATTGCCGTCAGGTGTCCGGCGCTGCGGGGAGCGAAGGAGAACTGATGAAAAGCGGAGCACGAATCGGGCTGGCGGTCGGCTTCGGCTACCTGCTCGGCCGCCGTCGCAAGCTGCGTACCGCACTCACCCTGGCCGCCGCGGTCGCGGCCGGTCGGGCCAGTCGGGAGCCCGGCGGACTGCTGAAGGCGGGTGGCAACCTGCTCAAGTCGTCCCCGCAGCTGGGCACCATCGGCCGCCTCGGCGCCCCCCTCGCCTCCGCCTCGAAGGCGGCCGCGACCGCCGCGGCCGGCAGCGGCGTCGACGCGATCAGCGGCAAGCTGCGCGGTTCGGCCGACGCGCTGCGTCGCAAGGGCGGTGCCGGCGGTTCGGCCGGCGGCGACCGGACGGACACCGACGCCAACGGCGGACAGCAGGGGCACCCGAACGGCGGCCAGCAGGGCCGCGGCGACGGCGGGCAGCAGGGGCGCCCGAACGGCGGCCAGCAGGGCCGCGGCGACGGCGACGGCGGGCAGCAGGGCCGTGGCGACACGGACACCGACGCCGGACAGCGGGGGCGGTGACCATGGCGGACACGACGAACCCGGGTGGCCTCGGGGACAAGCTCAGGGGGCAACTCGCCGGTGAGGCGCGGAACCTGGCCAGCGCCATCGGCGAACGCGCGATGCACCTGGTCACCGAGCGGATCACGGGCGCGACCGGCCGGCTCAGCGAGTACGCGAAGCAGGGCGGCGGTCCGGGCCTGATCGCCGCCGCCACCGGTGCGCAGAAGCTCGGCGAGGGCGGCTCACCGGTGAAGGCGATGTTCCATGCCGGAGTGGCCGGCGGTAAGGAGAAGGTCATGTCGGCTCTCGGCAAGGGCGGCAAGGGCGGCAAGGGCGGCGGCAAGAAGCTCAAGGTCACCAACATCGTGGAGGCGATCGAGGTCGGCGTGCCGGCCCGCGTCGCGTACGACCAGTGGACCCAGTTCGGCGACTTCCCGAGCTTCATGAAGAAGGTCGAGAACGTCGACACCGAGTCGGACGAGAAGCTGACCTGGAAGGCGCAGGTCTTCTGGTCGCACCGCACCTGGGAGTCCACCATCGTCCGGCAGATCCCGGACAAGCTCATCCACTGGCGCTCCAAGGGCGAGAAGGGCTCCGTCGACGGGACGGTGAGCTTCCACGAACTGTCGCCCGACCTGACCCGGATCCTGGTGGTGCTGGAGTACCACCCGCAGGGCCTCTTCGAGCACACCGGGAACCTGTGGCGGGCCCAGGGCCGTCGGGTCCGGCTGGAGCTGAAGCACTTCGTCCGGCACGTGATGACCCAGACCGTCCTCGATCCGGACTCGGTGCAGGGCTGGCGCGGCGAGATCGAGGATTCGCAGGTCGTCCGGGACCACGAGACGGCACTGCGCGAGGAACAGGAGGAGCGCGAGCGGCAGGAGGAGCGCGAGGAGCGGGCACGGGAGGAGCGCGGGCGACAGCGGCCGGAGCACGAGCCGCGCGGCCGGCGCGAGCCCGAGGAGGAGGAAGCCGAGGAGGAGCCACGCGAGGAGCGTCGGCCCGCCGCGCGCCGCCGCCCGCCCCAGCGCCGCCGTCCTGCGGAGGAGGACCGGTACGAGGACGAGTACGACGAGGACGAGTACGACGAGGGCGACTACGAGGAGGAGCCGGAGGAGGAGCAGCCCCCGCCGCGCCGCCGCGCCCCGGAGCGGGCCCGCCGCCCCCAGCCGGCCCAGGAGCGCCGCCCCCGGGAGGAACCCCGGGACCGCCGGTCCCCGGAGGCGCCCCGCCGACCCGTGGTCCGCCGCCGACGGGAGGAGCGCGAGTGACCGTCTCGACGAGCGGGGGCCCGGTCGGCGGTGCCCTGGAACGCGGCGGAGCCGGCTCGAGCCTGGCCGACGTCGTGGAGACCGTGCTGGACAAGGGCGTGGTGATCGACGCCCAGGTCTCGGTCGACGTGGTCGGCATCCAACTGTTGGAGATCAACGCCCGGATCACCATCGCCAGCATCGAGACGTACCTGCGTTTCGCGGAGGCGGTGGACCGCTTCGACATCACCCCCGAGGACCAGAAGGGCCTGTCCGACCTGGTCGGGGACGCCGCCGGCGCGCTCGGCGCGGGCGGCGCGGTGTCCGGGATCGGCGGGACCGTCGGTGCGCTCGGTGGCGCGGTCAGGGACACCGTCGGCGGGCTCGGCGCCGGCGCGGGCGAGGGTGGACAGCCCCGGGACCGGGAGGGCGGCCACCCCCGGGACCGCGACCGGCCCCGGCGGCGCCGGGACGGGGAGCGGTGAGCATGGCCGAGGAGACCGGGCTGTTCATCTACGGCATCGTGCCCTCGGACGTGGAGCCGACCCCGGACGCCGCCGGGGTCGGCGACCCGCCCGGGGAGGTGGCGGCGGTCCGGCACGGCGAACTGGCCGCGCTGGTGAGCGAGGTGAGCCTGACCGAGCCGATCGGCCGGCCGGCCGACCTGACCGCGTACCAGGAACTGGTGGACGGCACGGCGGCGGTGGCCCCGGTGCTGCCGGTGCGCTTCGGCACGGTCGTCACCGGTCCCGACGCGGTCGCCGACCTGCTGGACGCGCACCACGACCGGTTCGCCGCCGCGCTCGACGAGTTCGAGGGCCGCATCCAGTACACCGTGCACGGCCGCTACGACGAGGCGAGGCTGATCGCGGCGGTGCTGGCGGAGAACCCGACCGCCGCCGAGCTGGCGCAGCAGGTGCGCGGGCAGCAGGAGGCGGCCACGCGGCCGCAGCGGATCCGGCTCGGCGAGATCATCAGCCAGGCGGTCGAACTGCGCCGGGAGGCGGAGAACCGGCAGCTGTCCGACGCGCTCGCCCCGCTCGTCGTGGCGAGCGCGCCCCGGGCGCCGAGCAACGAGCTGGACGCGGCGAACGCCGCCTTCCTGGTCGACGAGGACCGGGAGGAAGAGTTCGTCGCGGCGGTCGAGGAGTACGCCGAGCAGCGCCGGGAGCTGATCCGGATGCGGCTGCTCGGCCCGCTCGCCCCGTACGACTTCGTCAACGCCCACCAGCTCATGGGGTGACCGGTGGACATCCTGTGGACGCTGCTGACCCTGCCGTACGCGCCGGTGCGGGGGCTGACGGCGGTGGTGAAGGTGATCGCCCGGGAGGCGGAGTCCCGGCAGCACGACCCCGTCGACGTCCGGCGCGAGCTGGAGGCGCTGGACGCGGCGGCGGCCGCCGGGGAGATCGACGCAGCGGAACGGGACCGGGGGCAGCAGCAGGTGCTGGAGCGGCTGACCGGCGGTGCCCGACGGCCGGCGCCCGCCCGGGACCGGGCCCGCGACGGCCCCGGCTCCCGGCGGGAGAACGGCGGGGCCCGCCGTCAGCCCGGCACCCGGCGGGCGCGGCAGGCGGTTGCGGAGCAGGCGCGACGGGCGTCGCGCGACGGGGGCGAGGGAGGCGAGCGCGATGGTGGATCTGATCCGCGGCGACGGCGGTCGGGCGCGCAGGAGTGAGCCCGCCGACGACTCCTACGACGACGAGGAGGAGTACCTCGAACCGGTGTCGGCCGCCGAGGCGGCGCGCGAGGGGATGCGGCAGATCGTCGAGTTGACCGGCCGGGATCCCGTGGGAACCACCTCGCTGCAGTCGTCGCGGGACGGCTGGCTCGTCGGGGTGGAGTTGGTCGAGGACCGGCGTATCCCCAGCTCCACCGACCTGCTCGGCCTCTACGAGGTGGAGCTGGACCTGGAGGGCGGCCTGCTCGGCTACCGGCGGCTGCGGCGCTACCAGCGCGGCAAGGGCGAGGTGGGTTGAGGTGACCACGCAGCCGCCGCCGGTGGTGCAGAACTCCGGCCAGGTCCTGCCCGCCGGGCACGAGCCGGCCAATCTCGGCGACATCCTGGAGCGCGTGCTCGACCGGGGCATCGTGATCGCCGGCGACATCCGGGTCAGCCTGCTCGACATCGAGCTGCTGACGCTCAAGCTGCGGCTGGTCATCGCCTCGGTCGACACGGCCCGGCAGATCGGCATCGACTGGTGGGAGCACGACCCGTGGCTCAGCTCGCGGGCACGGCCACCGGTCGAGCCCGGCCCACGGGACCCGGAGCAGGTGGAGGCCGAACGCCGCCCCCGGGTCGCCCGGGAGGCCGCCCGCAGGAAGGACCGGGATGCGTACGACGGTTGACCTCACGCCCGCCGCCGGGCCGGCCGGCCCCGCCGTCGGGGTGTGGCTGCACGGGGTCGTACGGGATGTCGATGCGGCCCTGCTCGCCACGACGGTCGGGATGGATGGCGCCGCGGTGCGCGCGGTGCGGGCGACCGGCCTGGTCGCCGTCGTCAGCACCGCGCCGCTGACCGAGTACGGCGAGGAGGCGCTGCGCCGGAACCTGGAGGACCTGACCTGGCTGGAGCGGGCGGCGCGGACGCACCACGCGGTGGTCGCGGCCCTGTCCCGCGCCGGCGCAGTGGTGCCCGCCCGGCTCGCCACCGTCCACCACGACGAGGCCCGGGTGGCGGAGCAGCTCACCGCCCGCCGGGTCGAGCTGACCGCCGTCCTGGACCGGCTCGCCGGCAACGACGAGTGGGGCGTCAAGGGGTACGTCGTGCCGGGCGCGACGCCCCGTCCGGTCGAGTCCGCCGGGTCGGGTGGCGCCGGGGCGGCGTACCTGCGGCGGCGCCGGGCCCAGCTCACCGCCCGCGAACAGGGGCAGCGGATCGCCGCCGACGCCGCTGACGCCGTGCACGAGGCCCTGGCGGGGGAGGCGGTGGCCGCCCGGCGGCACCCCCCGCAGGACCGCCGGCTCTCCGGTGCGCCCACGGCGATGGTGCTCAACGGGGCGTACCTGGTCGGGCGCGACGCGACCACCGGCTTCCGCCGACTCGTCGACGCGCTCGCCGGACGGCACCCGGAGATCCGCCTCGAGCTGACCGGCCCGTGGCCGCCGTACTCCTTCGCCGAGGAACGTCCCGCGGAGCCGGCGCTCACCGTGCGGGAGCCGGCGTGCTGACGGCGCGGGTGAGCGTCCGGTGGCCGGCCCGGGCGCTCACCCGAGGGGCGGCGTGGTGACCACGTCGCTCGCGCCGAGCAGCGCCGACGACCCGCTGGCCTACCGGCCGGTGGCCCTGGTCGACCTGCTCGACCGGGTCCTCGCCACGGGCGTGGTGATCAGCGGCGACATCACCATCGCCATCGCCGACGTCGACCTGGTCCGGATCTCCCTGCGCGCGCTGGTCGCCTCCGTCGGCGCGCTCGCCCCGCCGCAACCGCCCGACGTCGTCGTCCCGGGCGACGTCTCCCGGCCGCCGGGACCGCCGGCATGACCGCGCCCGGCGGCCCCCCGGACGAGGCGGCCCGACTCGCCGCCGCCCTCGGCGACACCCGGTGGGAGCCGCCCCGGGTGACCCCGCTGGACCGCCGGCTCGCCGTCGACCGCGACTCCGTCGAGCGGGGACTGGCCAGCCTCGTGCTCACGGTGGTCGAGCTGCTGCGGCAGCTCATGGAGAGACAGGCGCTGCGCCGGGTCGACCTCGGCGACCTCACCGAGGAGCAGGTCGAGCGGATCGGCACCACGCTGATGGCGCTGGAGGAGCAGATGACGGGGCTGCGCGAGTACTTCGGCCTGGCCCCGGAGGACCTGAACCTCGACCTGGGGCCCCTCGGCCCCCTCCTGCCCACCGACTGACACCCGCCGCGGGCGACCGGAACCGCCGGTCAGCCGGCCCGCTTCTCGGCGTACGCGGCGAGCCAGGCGACCTGGGCCGGGTCCAGGGACGGGCGGACCCGGGCGCTGGCCGCCGCCACGTGCGCGGCGGTGACCGTGGACGCGGTCAGCGACTCCCGCATGGCGGCCAGCGCCGCCTCCCGCACCAGCGCGGCGCAGTCGGCCGCCGAGAAGCCGTCCAGCTGCGCACCCAGCTCCGCGAGGTCCACCTCGGGCGCCAGCGGCACGTTGCGGGCCGAGGCACGCAGGATCTCCGCCCGCGCCGGCCCGTCCGGCGGCGGCACGTAGACCAGCCGCTCCAGCCGTCCGGGGCGCAGCAGCGCCGGATCCACCAGGTCGGGGCGGTTCGTCGCGCCGACGACCACCACGTTGCGCAGCGTCTCCACCCCGTCCAGCTCGGTCAGCAGCGCGGCCACCACCCGGTCGGTGGTGCCGCCGTCGCTGGCCTGTCCGCGTACCGGGGCGAGCGCGTCCACCTCGTCCAGGAAGATCAGGGTGGGCGCGGCCTCCCGGGCCCGGCGGAACAGCTCGCGCACCGCGCGCTCGCTCTCGCCGACCCACTTCGACAGCAGCTCCGCGCCCTTCACCGAGAGCACGTTCGCCCGTCCCGAGCCGGCCAGCGCCGTCACCAGGTAGGTCTTGCCGCAGCCCGGCGGGCCGTAGAGGAGCACCCCGCGCGGCGGCTGCACGCCGAGCCGGGCGAAGGTGTCCGGGTAGGTCAGCGGCCAGAGCACCGACTCGGTAAGCGTCTCCTTGACCTCCGTCAGGTCGCCCACGTCGTCCAGCGTCACCGAGGCCAGCTCCAGGGTGGAGGCGGCCATGGTCGTGGGGCGCACCACCTCCAGCGCGGCCGTGAAGTCGGCCATCGCCACCGTCGGCGTCTCCGCCGACTTCTGCCGCAGCGCCGCGCGCACCCCGGCCTCGCGCAGCAGCGCGGCCAGGTCGGCGGCGACGAAGCCGGGGGTACGACCGGCGACCTCGTCGAGCCGCACGTCGTCGGCGAGTGGGACCTGCCGGGTCAGCACCGTCAACTGCTCCCGGCGCAGCGCCGCGTCCGGCAGCGGGACGCTGATCCGCAGCGAGAGCAGGTCCGGGGCGCGCAGCGCGGGATCCACCGCCTCGGGCCGGCCGGTGGTGCAGACGACCGCCGCCCCCGCCCGTACGGTCTCGGCGACCACCTGCCGGAACACCGTGGCCACCGGTCCCGCCTGGTCGGCCGGGGCGAGCGCCTCGACGTCGGTGACCAGCAGCACCCCGGGACCGTCCGCGCGCGCCTCGGCCGCGGCGGCGCGCAGCCGCTCCGCGGCGGCCTGGTTGGTCAGCGCGGCGACCTCGGGAGCCCAGAGCGGGCTGACCCGGGCCCCGACCCGGGCGGCCACGGCCCGCACGAGCGCCGCCTTGCCGGAGCCGGCCGGCCCGGCGATCAGTACGCCCAACGAGACGGTCGTGCCGAGCCGACCGAGCACCTCCCGGTGGTGGAAGCCGAGGTCCAGCAGCTCGGTGAGCTCCTCGGCCTGCGCCCGCAGCCCGGGCAGTTCGTCGACCGCGGGCGGCGCGTCGTCGACGATCCCGACGCTCCGCCCGGTGGCGTCGACGGCCGGGCCGTCGGGGCGCGCACCCGGGGCGCGGGGCCGGCCCTGGGCGGTTCCGTCCGCCGTCCGTCCGCCGGCCCGCAGGCGTGCCGTGTCCGGGCCCGTGCCGGCGGAGCCGTGGGTCGCCTGGCCGTGCTCCCAGCCGACCACGGTGTCCATGGTGACCAGCGAGCCGTCGGGGTCGGCGGCGACCACGGCGAGCAGGGTGCTGGTCCAGGCGTACCCGACGCTGTTCGAGAGGCTGCGCCGCGCGGCCTCCACCAGGCTGCGCACCGAGGCGTCGGGCAGCACGTCCTGCGGCAGCAGCGACACGTCGTCGCCGGCCGTCACCACCTTGCCGAGCAGGGCCAGCCGGAGCATGTCGGGGGAGACCACCGCGGCGATCTGCGCCGGCCCGGCGAGGAGCACCCGGCCGGCCGGGGTGACGGGCAGGCGGCTGACCGTCACCTGGCCGCCGTCGCGGATCCCCAGGTTGCCCAGCATCAGGTCGTCCGCGTAGAGCAGCGCGGTGCTGGCCGTCGGCTCGGCCGGCGCGACGATGCCGGCGCTCACCCGGCGGCCCGCCAGCCGCACCGGGTCGCCGGGGCGCAGCGCCAGCGCGGTGAGCACCTCCGGGTGCAGCCGGACGATGCCCCGTCGGGCGTCCAGGGCCGCCGGCCGCAGGCTCGCGGTCAGGGTCAGGTCGGGTTCCGCCACCGCCCGACCCTAGCCGCCGGGGTCACGCCGCGCCCGCCTCCGGCGCGTTCCGTGCCCCGTGGGACACGTCACCGTCGCCGAGCAGGGAGAGGTCCCGGCGGATCAGCTCGGCCAGCCGGGCCGCAGGGTCGGGGGCGATCCCCTCCTGGGCCGGCGACCACGCCGGCACCGTCTTGACCGACATCGGCCACGCCGGTGGCGGCGCGGCGACCTCCGCGTCGATCGTGACGCCCGCGTCGGTCCAGGCGATCCGCAGCGGGTACGCCTGCCCGCCGTGTTCAACCCGGATGCTGACCGCCGTGCCGGGGTGGCCGGCCACCACCCGGCGGACCGCCTCGGCGACCTCCGCCACGGGGTCGCGGGGTTCGGCGCCCCGGCGCGGGTCGACCCAGCCGGGTCCGGCGTTGCGTCCCTCGTGCCGTGCGTCGGCGTGCCCCGGGTCGGCTCCGCCGCTCGGCTGGGGCTCGCCGCCGGGTGCTCCCGACGACGCGGCGGCCTTCCCGCCCGTCGGTCCCGCGTCGGCGGCCCGCCGGCGCAGCGCCTCCTCGCGGCGCGCCATGCGGGCCAGTGTCTCGTCCAGTCCACCTCTCATCACGAACACCCCTTCTCGTGAAACGGGTCGAACCGCCAACGGTTCAGGACTTCCTCTCCCGGGTGGCCCGCTCGAGTGCACGGTCCAGGACGACCAGCAGGGCGTCCCGCACCGAGAGCCGGTCCCGGGCGTCGAACTGCACCAGGGGCACGTGGTCGCCGACGGCCAGCGCCCACCGGATCGCGTCGAGGTCGTGCGCCAGCCGCCCGTCGAAGGCGTTCACCCCGACCACGAAGGGCAGGCCGGCCCGTTCGAAGAAGTCGATCGCCGCGTAGCAGTCGTCCAGCCGGGCGCTGTCCACCACGACGAGGGCGCCGAGGGCGCCCCGGGCCAGGTCGTCCCACATGAAACCGAACCGGGCCTGCCCCGGCGTGCCGAACAGGTACAGCTTCAGGCTGCGGTCGATGGTGACGCAGCCGAAGTCCATCGCCACCGTGGTGGTGGTCTTCGTGGAGCGTACGCCCGGGTCGTCGATACCGATCCCGGCGCTGGTCATCTCCGCCTCGGTGGTCAGCGGGGCGATCTCGGAGATCGCGCCGACCGTGGTGGTCTTGCCCACGCCGAAGCCGCCGGCGATGAGGATCTTCACCGGGATCGGTGGCGCGGCGGCCGGCGCGGGCCGGGGCACCGCGGCCACCCCGGTGGCCGGCGACCGGTGCGCCGGCGGCGGCGCGGACGCGGCGGGCTGCGGTCCCGTCGGGGAGCCGTACCGGGCGGCGGCGCTGTTGGCGGCGATCCCGCCCAGCGGGGCGACCGGCCATTCAGGAGATCGCACGGAGTCCATCAATCACTCGCAGGATGATGTCGGGGTCGAGGGCGTCGGCGCCCTCGTGCACGTCCAAATGGCCCGCCGCGCGGAGGTCGCCGACCAGCACCCGGGTCACGCCGAAGTGCAACCGGGTCCGCGCGGAGATCTCGGCGACCGAGATCGGCTCGCCGCAGAGTGCGACGATCGCCTGCAACTCGGGCGCCAGCCAGGTCGGCGGCGTCGCCCGGTCGGTCGCCGTGCGGACGGTCACCTGCGTCTCCAGCCCGATCGCCGGGTCGGCGCCGGCGACCCGCCCGGCGGTGAGCACGAACGGGCGTGGGCCGGCCGGCCCGTCCTCGGGCGCCGGGGCGGCCGTGGTCGCCGGCGGCCCGGGCGGGGTGTCGTGCGCAGACGACGCGCGCAGGTAGGGCCGGATCCGGAACGTGGGTTCCGGGTCCGATCCCTCGCCGGCGACCTCGTGGGTCATTGCTGAGCGGCGTTCTTCAGCTCGGCGATCAGTTTCGGGGTGAGGGCGCCGCCGGCCCGGCCGGCGAAGAGGGTCATCTCGTAGGCGACGGTGCCGAGGTTCGCCGACCGGTCGGCGACCACCCCGAGCACGGAGCCGCTGCTGATCGCGCTGATCAGCAGGTAGCCCTCGGCCATGTCCACGACGACCCGGTTCAGCCCGCCGAGGGCGTACCAGCTCGCGGCGCCACCGGCGAGGCTCGTCATGCCGGAGACCACCGCGGCGAGCCGCTCCGCGTTCGAGCGGTCCTTGATCGCCGACATGGCCATCAGCAGCCCGTCCGACGAGACGGCGATCGCCTCCAGCACGCCCGCCGTGCTGGAGGTGAACGAGTCCAGCAGCCAGTTGAAGGTGCGTGCCTCCGGGCTCAGGTCCCCGGCGCCCGGGTTCTGGTGGTCGACGTTGTCGTGCAGGAAGGGGCTGGTCACCGTGATGTTCCCTCTTCGTAGCGGTGGTCTTGACTGACTTCACGCAGAGCGCGGGCGACGCCCGCCTCGAACTCGGTGAGGAGGTCGCGGACCTCGTCCGGGTTCTCGGGCGGGCTGTCGGGCTGTCGGGCGGGCGTGGCGGTCAGGTTCGCCCCGGGCACCCGCCGGGTCAGCCCGGTCGGCGTACCGCCCGCCGGGGCGCCCCGGCCCAGTTCGGCCCGGCGTACGCCCGACTCGACGGCCTCGACGAGGGCGCGGGCGGCGGCCGGGTCCGCGGCGACGGCCTCGACCGGCCCGGTCACCGGCGGTCCGGCCGGGCGCAGGGTCGCGCCGGGTACCCGCTGCCGGATGCCCGGCGGATCGGCCGCGGCCGGACCCCGTGGCTCGGTGCCGGCCGGTGCCCGCAGTTCGACGCCGGCCGGCTCGCCGGTGGAGATGAACGCGTCCCACGAGGCGCCAGACTCCATGCTGCGGGTGGCGCGGCTCAGCAGCGCCGCGTCGAACCCCGACGGTGGGGCCTCCGGCGCCGCCCCGACCGCCGCGTGGTCGCGGGCGCCCTGGGCCGCGTCGGGTCGGGCGGCCTCCGGCGCGTGGTGGCGGGCGCCCTCCGGCGCGTCGGCGGGGGAGTGCCCGTCGCGGGCGGGTACGGCGGCCCGGGCCACGGTGACGCCCGCCCGCTCGGCGCGCTGGATCACCAGCGACGTCTCCGGGACGTCCAGGTGCGCGGTCACCCCGCCGCCGGCGGTCGGCGTGAGCCGCACCTCCCAGCCGTGCCGGCGGGCCAGCCGACCCACCACGAAGAGCCCCAGCACCTCGGTCGGCGCGAGATCGAGCCGCTCCCGCCGGGTGAGCCGGGCGTTCTCCTCCGCCAGCCGTTCCGGGGTCATGCCGATGCCCCGGTCCACCACGGTCAGCCGGGCGCCGGAGCCGGTCGGCTCGCCGCCCACCACCACGCGGGTGTGCGGCGGGGAGAAGACCGTGCCGTTCTCCATCAGCTCGGCCAGCGCCAGGACGAGGTCGCCGACGGTGCCGGGCGCCACGGACACGCCGGGCGGGACCTGCACGTCGACCCGGGTGTAGTCCTCGATCTCGCCGAGCGCCAGCCGGACCACGTCGCCGAGCGGCACCGGCGCCACGTGCGGGTCCGCGCCGGCCGAGCCGGAGAGCACCACCAGGCTGCCAGCGTTGCGGCGCAGCCGGCTGGAGATGTGGTCGAGCCGGTACAGGTGCTCCAGCCGGCCGGGGTCGGTCTCCTGCCGCTCCAGCCGGTCGATCAGCGCGATCTGCCGGCCGACGAGGTTCTGCGTACGGCGGCCGACGTGGCCGAACATCTGGGCCACGTTGCGCCGGCCGGCGACCTGCCGTTCCACGAGCCGGGCGGCGGTGCTCTGCACCCGGTCGAACGCGCGGGCCAGGTCGCCGATCTCGTCCCGGGCGCGCACGTCGACCGGGTCGAGGCGTACCGGGCCGGCGCCCTCGGTCTCGTCGTCGGCGACCCGGGTCAGCTCCGCCTCGGCGACCCGGGCCACCCGGTCGGCGGAGCGGGTGAGCCGGGTCAGCGGCCGGGCCACCGTCCGGGCGACGGCGGCGCTGAGCAGCAGCACCACCGCGAGGATCAGGGCGACGATCCCCGCCACCAGGTACGCCTCGGTCAGCGCCCGACGTTGCTGGCGGGTCACCTCGGCGATGACGTCGGCGACGAGCTTCTTCTCGATGAACTGCCCGAAGGTGATCATCGAGCGGACCGACGGGAAGAGCGCGTCCAGCGGGATGTCCCTGGTCGCGCCGGCCGGGTCCAACGCGCTCCTGGCGAGGAAGTCCGCGCTGGTCCGGGCGGCCACGGCCGCGTCGTTGAGGGTCACCAGCTTCAACTGCTCGGGCGTGATCAGGCTGCGGAACCCCTGGTTGTCCGCCCGCAGCCCCGCCATGCAGGCGACGTACGAGGCGCTCGTCCGGGGCGAGCCGGTGGCCTTGACGAGCACGAGGAGGGTGGCGCACGCGCCCATCGCCTCGTCGACGCGGAGCAACCCGTCCAGGGCCAGCACCTGCCGCCCGGCCGCCGTGCCGGTGTCCACCCCGAACGGCAGCCGCAGCGCGTCGATCAGTCTCGTGCTGACCGGCCCGTACGCGGCCATGATCTGGTCCGGGGTGGAGGTGCCGGCGAGCACCGCGGCACGCACGTCGGTCAGCCCGCGTACGCCGTGCAGGGCCTCGGTCACCTGCGGTGGCAGCAGGCCCGCCGGGGTGGCCCGCAGGTCGGCGACCCGGTCGTCCACGCCGGCGGTCCGCTGCATCAGCTCGCTGCGGGTGACCCGGCCGAGCAGCAGGCCGACCGAGAGGACGCGCTCCTGTTGCAGGTCCTGCACCAGGCTGCCGATCCGGCTGGCGACGCGGACCCGGTCGGCGATGTCGCCGGCCCGTCGCGCGGCATCCACCCGGTCGAGCACCGCCGGCACGGCCAGCGCCACCATGCTGAGCAGCGGGATGACCACCAGCAGCGCGAGCTTGCCCCGGATGCGGAGCCTAGCGAGCAGCATCGAAGTGCCCCCACTGCGCGCCGCCGGGCTCGCGGGCCGACCCGGCCGGCTCGGGTCGGCGCGGTTGCGCACGCCGGGCGGCGGCCGGCTGCCACGGCGTGTCCTCCGGCGGGGTGTCGGCGCCGTGCCGCTCACGCCGGTCCTGTGCCGTACGCCCCCGGGGCCGGCGGAGGGCGGCGAGACACAAAGCGCCCAGCGCCGCCCACAGCAGCCCGGCCAGCAGCCCGGCCGCCACGGTCAGCCAGCGGTCCCGGTCCAGCTCGCGGGAGCGTTCGGTGAGCAGCGCGTCGAGTTCGTCCAGGATGACGGGCTGGAGCTGCTCGGCGGCGGTCTGCGCGTTCTGCCGGGCACCGGCGATCCGCGACTGGTCGGTTCCCGCCGCGCGGCCGGCCGGCGCGGAGTGGGCCGCCATCGCCTCGACGGCCCGCTGGTAGGTGTCGAGCGGGTTCAGCACGCTCGGGCCGAGGTCGGCGCTCTCCGAGTTGTCCACGGCGGCCCGCAGGTCGGTGACCAGGTCGCCGGCCGGCGCGAGGACGCCCACCCGGAGGGCGGCGATCTCGACGGCGGTGCGGTCGCGCTCGGCGGCGGGCCGGTCGGCGGCGAGCACGGCCAGGTCGGCCAGCCGCCCCGTCGCCACCACCGTCTCGGGCAGGTCCCGGCTCGCGTGCTGGAGGAAGAAGGAGTCCGGCCGGGGGTCGCGGACGAGCCCGGAGGTCTCCCGGACCTTGCCGTGCAGGGCCAGCAGCAGGTCGGTGGCCTCGCCGTACGCGGTGAAGGCCGCCTCCGGGTCGGCGGGGCCGCGGGCGCCCAGCGCCTCGATCCTGGCCCGCAGGCCGGCCCAGCGTTCCTGGGTGCGCAGCTCGTCGCCGATCCGCGCGTCGACGGAGGCGGCGGCCTCGACCGCGCGGGTCAGCGCCTCGCTGGTGACGGGCCGGGCGGCGACGGCGGCGGACTGGGCGTCGACCAGTGCGTGGGTGACCGGGGCGAGGGCACGCAGGTACTGCACGCCCAGCCGTTCCCGGCCGGCCAGCTCCCGGTCGTCGGCCGTGAGCTGCCAGGTCTGGACGAACAGCAGGGTCATCGGTGCGAGCAGGGCGACGAGGAGCAGCAGCGGCAGTACGCGGCCCACCGCGGTGGGCCGCCGGCGAACCGGCGGCGCGGGGACGGTCATGTCTGTCTCCTCGGACGGGAGCACGGGATGGTGGGGTGTCGGGTCGACGGTGAAGTCCCGTGCACCGGACCGGAAAACTAACCGACCAGCGGTGGCTCGATCCGGCCGCCGAACAGTCAGCTTTGCGTCATGAACCCCGAAGTGACCCGTCGGTAGCCCGTCGGGCACCCTTCGTGGCGGACGGGGGAGTGACAAGGATGGATCGGAGTGGATTTCCGACGAACATCGGAATTCACGTGATGCGAATTCATCCTCATGAGACGGTCTGGACCGCGCGGACGCGACGCCGATCGGATCAGCCGGACGAACGTACGGAGGATCTCAGCCAACGCTCAGGATCCGGGCCGTACCGTGTGCACAATGAGATCGCCGTCGTCGGCCGCGTGGATCCGGCGTGCCCTGCCCACCCGCCGGCGCGCCGTCGCCGCAGCGGTGGTCGTCCTGCTGCTCGCCGCCGCCGTGACCTGGGCGGTCCTGCCGCAGGGGCCGACCGTCCGCACCGAGGCGGCGATCGTGAACGTCCCCTCCGGGCCGGCCGGCGACGAGCCCGTCGACCTGGACACCACCCTCTACCTGCCCGAGGGCGCCTCGGCGGGGGAGAAGGTACCGGCGGTGCTGCTGGCGCACGGCTTCGGCGGCACCAAGGAGTCCGTCCGCGCCGACGCCGAGGAGTTCGCCGGGCGCGGCTACGCGGTGCTCACCTGGACGGCGCGGGGCTTCGGCCGCAGCGGCGGGCAGATCCACCTGGACCACCCGGACTACGAGGTCCGCGACGCGCAGCGGCTGCTGGACTGGCTCGCCGCCCGCCCCGACATCCGTACCGACGCCGCCGGGGACCCGAGGGTCGGCGTCGTCGGCGGCTCGTACGGCGGCGCCCTGGCGCTGCTGCTCGCCGCGCAGGACCAGCGCGTCGACGCGATCGTGCCGATGATCACCTGGAACGACCTGTCGCGCTCCTTCCTGCCGGAGAGCACCGGGAAGGAGCCCACCGAGGGCGTGTTCAAGTCCGGCTGGGCGGGGCTCTTCTTCGGCGGCGGCGGCAACGTCGGCTCCGGGCCGGCCGGGCTCTCCGGGACCAGCGCCGCCCTGCCCGAGGGGGCGCCCGCCTCCGCCGGCCCGCCCAGCCCGGGGCCGGGCGCCGGCCCGGGTACCGGTCCGGGACGGGCGCCGGCCGGGGCCGGAGACCCCGCCTGTGGCCGGTTCGCCGCCGACATCTGCGCCGCCTACCTGCGGATCGCCACCACCGGTCGGGCCGACCAGGCCGCCGTGGACCTGCTGCGCCGTTCCAGCCCGGCCGGGGTGCTCGACCGGATCAAGGCGCCGACCCTGCTCGTGCAGGGCGCGGCGGACAGCCTCTTCCCGCTCGGCGAGGCGGACGCCAACGCGCGCGGCATCGCCGCCGCCGGCACGCCCGTGCGGGTCGCCTGGTTCACCGGCGGGCACGACGGCGGCGAGGGCCCGACGAGCGACTCGGACCGGGTGAAGTTCCTGACCGTGCAGTGGCTCGACCACTACGTCAAGGGCGAGGGCGAGGCGCCGGGCGACGACTTCACGTTCTCGCGCATCGCCGGCTTCGACGCCCTCGACCGGGGGCTGGTGGCCACCGGCTACCGCTACGCCGACTACCCCGGCGTCGCCGGCACGGCCCGCCGGGACGTACCGGTCGCCGGCCCCGTCCAGCCCGTCGCCAACCCGCCGGCCGGCAACCCGGCCGCCATCTCCTCGGTGCCCTTCGCCGGCGAGTTGTCGTCGCTGCTCGGCGGCGTGGCCGGGGACATCCCCGGCCAGCACGCCCGCTTCGAGTCGGAGCCGCTGACCGAGGCGGTGGACGTGGTCGGCGCCCCGACCGTCGACGTCCGCGCGGCGTCGCCGACGGGCGAGGCGGTGCTCTTCGTGAAGCTCTACGACGTCGACCCCCAGGGTGGGGCCACCCTGCCCAACGGCCTGGTCGCCCCGGTCCGGCTCACCGGCCTGCCGCCGACGATCGACGCGGCCCGGCCGGTCACCGTCACCCTGCCGGCGATCGTGCGCCGGTTCGAGGCCGGGCACCGGCTGCGCGTGGTGGTGGCGACCTCCGACCAGGCGTACGCCACCCCGGTCGAGCCGGCCGTGCACACCGTCGCGGCCGGCGGAAGCACGGTCAGCCTGCCGACCGTGGCCGGCGACCCGATCCCCACCGCCGCCACCGTGTGGCGCTGGGTGCTGGTCGGGCTGGTCGCCGCGATCGCCGTCGGGCTCGTCGTGGTCGTCGCCGTGGTCCGCCGCCGGCACCGCCGCCAGGACAGCTCCGTGCACCCGGCGTACGCGGGCGTCCCGCTGGCCGTGCGGCAGCTCCGCAAGGAGTACGCCGACGGCTTCGTCGCCGTCTCGAACGTGGACTTCGAGGTGCACCCCGGTCAGGTCGTCGGCCTGCTCGGCCCGAACGGCGCGGGCAAGACCACCACGTTGCGGGTGCTGATGGGGCTGACCCAGCCCACCGCCGGCGAGATCTACGTCTTCGGGCACCGGTTGGTGCCCGGGTCGCCGGTGCTGTCGCGCATCGGCGCGCTGGTCGAGGGGCCGGGCTTCCTGCCGCACCTGTCGGGGCTAGCGAACCTGAGGGCGTACTGGCAGGCCACCGGGCGGCCGGCCGAGGACGCGCACTTCGACGAGGCACTGGAGATCGCCGGCCTGGGCGACTCCGTGCACCGGCGGATCAAGAACTACAGCCACGGCATGCGGCAGCGCCTCGCCATCGCGCAGGCCATGCTGGGCCTGCCCGAGCTGCTGGTGCTGGACGAGCCCACCGACGGGCTCGACCCGCCGCAGATCGCGGAGATGCGCCGGGTGCTCCAGCGCTACGCCACCGACGGACGGGCGGTGCTGGTCTCCAGCCACCTGCTCGCCGAGGTGGAGCAGACCTGCACGCACGCGGTGGTGGTGAACAAGGGCCGCATCGTCGCCTCGGGCCCGGTCGAGGAGATCGTCGGCGAGTCGCCCAGCGTGCTGTTCGACGTGACCGACCGGGAGGCCGCCCGGGCGGTGCTCGACGGTATGGCCGGGGTGCGGGTGCTTCCCGACGGCGAGGGGCAGCTCGTGGTGGACACCAACGGCACCGCCCGCAGCGAGGTGGTCGCCGAGCTGGTCCGGGCCGGCATCGGGGTGGACCGGGTGGTGCCACGGCGCCGCCTGGAGGACGCGTTCCTCGCCCTGGTGGGCGAGAACTCTCGGGGAAGCGGGGACCGATGATGGCGGGCACGTCACCCACGGCGGGCGCGGCGGCCGGCTACCGGCCCTCGGCGACCCTGCCGTTCGGCGCCGAGTTCCGGCGGCAGGCGTCCCGGCGGCGTACGCAGCTCGCGCTCGGGTTCATGGTGCTGCTGCCGTTGATCATCCTGATCGCGTTCCAGTTCGACACGGGCGACGACGACGACAACGGGCGCGGGGAGTTCGGCAGCCTCGTGGAGTTCGCCACGTCGGGCGGGCTGAACTTCACGCTCTTCACCATCTTCGTCTCGGCGTCCTTCCTGATGGTCGTGGTGGTGGCGCTGTTCTGCGGTGACACGGTGGCCAGCGAGGCGAGCTGGGGCAGCCTGCGGTACCTGCTGGCGGTGCCGGTGCCCCGGGCCCGCCTGCTGACGGTGAAGCTGCTCGTCGCGCTCGTCTACTCGGCCCTGGCGCTGCTGCTGCTCGCGGGCACCGCCCTGCTGATCGGCACGCTTCGCTACGGCTGGGAGCCGCTGCGCAGCACCGTCGCGGCCCAGCTCGAACCGGGGGAGGGGCTGCTGCGGCTGCTGGGCGTGCTCGGCTACCTGGCGGTCGTACTCCTGGTGGTGGCCGGCCTGGCGTTCCTGCTGTCGGTGGTGACGGACGCGGCGCTCGGCGCGGTCGGCGGCGCGGTGCTGCTCTGGATCCTCTCCAGCATCCTCGACCAGATCACCGCCCTGGGCGCGCTGCGCGCGTTCCTGCCGACGCACTACAGCACCGCCTGGTTGGGGCTGCTGTCGACGCCGGTGCAGACCGACGACGTGGTACGCGGGTCGATCTCCGCGATCAGCTACGCGACCCTGTTCTGGGGGCTCGCCTTCTGGCGCTTCACCCGTAAGGACATCACCAGCTAAGGCGTCGGGTCGGTCGCCTTCCGCCAGGCGCTGACCCCGATCCGGCCCGTGTTGCCGAGGTCGATCGGCCCGTCCAGCGCCACCAGCTGCGTGGGCCGGCCCTTGGCGGGCGCGATCTCCAGGCGCTCGCCGTTGGTGGCGACGACCGTCGAGTCGGTGACCAGGTTGCGCCAGAGCACGGTGGCCGCAGCGCCTTCGCCGGGCCGCAGGGTCAGCGGCCGGGGCGGTGCGTCGAAGCCCGACGTGATCTCCTCGGCCCCGTCGACGACCCGGACGGGTATCGGATCGCCGTCGCCGTCGTAGAGACGCGGCACCGGGTAGCCGTTCAGGCGGTATGGCTTCGTGCCGCAGTTGACCAGTTGCAGACTGAGTGCCCGCAGTCCCATCGCGGCGCTGACGCCCGGTGACGTGATCCGTACGCCGGACTCCGGGCATTCGCCCGCGAGGTCGGACGCCGTCTGGCGCGGCGCCGGTTCGCCGGGCCGTGGGTCGACCGGCCGGGGACCGGTCGGCATCGGTTCGACCGGCCGAGGTTCGACCGGCTGTGGGCTGGCCGGCTGTGGGCTGGCCGGCTGTGGGCTGGCCGGCTGTGTGCCGGACCCCGGCGCGCAGGCGCCGAGCAGGACGAGGCCGGCGACCGCGACCCCGACCGTCCGAACCGGACCCGGGACCGCACGTCGGTACGCGCGCCTCGTCGTCGCCCCTGCCGTCACCATCCTCCGATCATCGCACCGGGCGGGCCCCGCCGGAGCCCCGGACACCCTCGCGCCGGGCCCCTGCCAGCCGCGCGGCGGGTTCCGGGAATCTGGCCGCCGTGGCTCCGGTGGAGTGCTGTCGAGCTGCCCCAACTGTGGGACCGACCCGGACCGGGGCCACCGTTTGGGCGACGGTCGGGCCGTCCCGACCGGGTGCGGCGCCTGTCGAGCTGAATCGCCTACGACGTCACCCGTCCCGCTCGACCCCGGCGAGGTGAGAGCGGTTCCAGTGATGCTCTGGTGTCGGTGAGTGAGAATCGGGTATGGCCAATCCGTCGCCTGAGCCGCCGCCTGAGCCGTCATCCGCGTCGCCCCCTGCGCCGCCGTCCGAGCGGTCCGCCGCGTCTGTGCCCGCGCCATCCTCCGCGTCTGCGCCCGCGCCGCCGTCCGCGTCTGTGCCCGCGCCGCCGCGCGAGCCGAAAGCCTGGGCCGTGCTGGCCGACGAACGCCTGCCCGGTCTTCGCAGGCTTCCGCCGAGGCAGCGCGCGGTGTACGTGACCGTGGCCGCCGTCGTCGTGGTGCTCGGCGTGCTGTTCGCCTACCACGCCGACCTTCTGCTGGACCGGTCGACGGCCACCGATCGGGCCCGCTCGGACAGGCAGGCCGCGAAGGCGGTCGACCGTGAGCAGCCCGCGTTCGTGGCCACCGTCACGCCCCTCGACTACGACCGGGACCTGCCCGAGGCCTTCACCGTGCTGCTCGACCGGCCGCTGACCGAGGGTGAGCAGGCGGCCCTCACCGCCCTGACCGGCGCAGGGCCGGAGGTGTGGGAGTTCCTGAAGCCGCTCGGCGGCCGGATGGTCGAGCACGCGTCCTACGTGGCCCCGCGGGAGGACGGCAACGAGAATCGCGGCCATGCCCAGACGTTCGACCTGAACCTGAACAGCGACCGCGCCGCCGGGCTCACGATCAACGACATGACTGCCGTCAAGGACTCGTGCCACGCACCGACGGCGCAGACCGTCGTCACCATTCCCCCGGCGGGTGCGGAGTCCCGGCAGGGGCTGCTGTGGGACCTGACCGGTGGGCCGACGGACAAGCCGCACGGCCCGTACGCCCTGGCCGAGGGCGAGCCGGAGGAGGGCCGGCTGTACTTCCGCCGCAACGTCGTCGAGCTGGGCAACGGTCAGTCCAACATGGCCTTCCGTATCCAGCCCGAGGTGTCCACCCACACGTGCGAGTGGCACATCGTCGCCTCCTACACCGACACGACCGGTTCCCACGAGCAACGCATCCCGAGCGGTACCGGCACGTTCACCACCGAGGCCGTCCCGTCGCAGCCCGTCCAGTACTTCGAACGCCCTCCGGGCCCGGGGTGGGGCTGCCTCGGCGAGGTGAGCCAGCAGAATTGCCCGGATACCGCATCCGTACGGCTCCCGAGGCCAGCGGCCCACCGGCCGGTCCCGGGCTGAGCCGCGCGTGCTCCTGCCGCCGGAGCCGGCAGCGGTCGACGGGTCCCGGGCCGGGACGGCCCGGTCGCGGGGACGTCAGCGGGACCGGGGCCTGCGCTTGCGGGTGGGGGAGTCGGGGGAGTCCGGCGCGGTGCCCGAGTCGGCGGTCTCCTCGTCGCCGAATGTCCCGGTCACCCGGGCGTCGGTGTGGCGCAGCTCGGCCAGCGTGGTGCCCCGGAGCTGGTAGACGGCGGTGCGCCGGATGCTCAGCTCCGCCATCGGGCCGTCCGCGGGGCGGGTCAGGTAGACCACCGTCGCCCTGCCGTCGCGCACGCTGACGCTCTCCACCGGGGTGCGGTCGCCGAGGTCGACCTGGGCCTGGTAGTCCGGTTCGCCCCTGACGTTGCGCCAGGCGGCGAGGGTGAAGAAGCGGCCGGTGCCGCCCCCGTCGAGCACGACCACGCCGATGGCGTCGCCCGCGCCGTCGCCGTCGAGGTCGCCGACGGCGCACGGCCGCTGCAACTGCACCGTCGTGCCGTCCCGGTCGGACCAGCGTCCGTCGGCGAGGCGGATCGGGGCGGCGTACTCGCGGTAGCGGACCTTCCTGCTGCCGACCCGGCTGTTGCGCAGTTCGAGGCAGGTGAGCTGGTCGCCGGTGCGCCGGGGGGTCGGGGTCGCCCGGGTGGTCGTGGGGGCGGCGTCGACGTCGTCCCGCTTCGCGGCGGTGCCGGCGGGCCGGTCGGCGGACCGGCTGCGCTTCTTCCGGTTGCCCGAGGAACAGGCGGTGGTGGCCACCAGCAGGCAGGCCAGGGAGAGCGCCACCACCGGGACGAGCTTGCGACGCATTCGCGTGTTCCTTTCCGTCGATGTGCCCGCACCGTAGCGGGCCCGCGCCAGCGCCCACGCCGGCATCCTTGGGAGCGTTCCCACGAACAGGGAACAAATCGACATCACCGAATCCCTGTCGGCATCCTGGTGTCGTCCCCTCGTCCTGATCGGAGGTGCCCTGATGCTCGCTGACCGGATCGGTGGCCCGGCCCTGTCCCTGTTCCGCGTCGTCGTCGGCCTGCTTTTCCTCTGCCACGGCCTGGCCTCGCTGCTCGGGATTCTCGGCGGGAACCGGGGCACCGGCGAGGCGGTCCCGCTCGGCGAGTGGCCGGGGTGGTGGGCCGCGCTGATCCAGGCGGTCTGCGGCACGCTGGTGCTCGTCGGGCTGCTGACCAGGGCGGCGGCCCTGCTGGCGTCCGGCTCGATGGCCTACGCGTACTTCGTGGTGCACCAGCCCGACGCGCTGTTCCCGCTGCGCAACGGCGGCGAGCTGGCGATCCTGTTCTGCTGGTCGTTCCTGCTGATCGCCGTGTTCGGTCCCGGCACGTGGGCGGTCGACACCCTGCTGCGCGCCCGGCGCCCGGCCGGGACCACCTCGGTGACCGTCTGACCCAGGCCGCCGAGGGCGTCGGGGTCCGCCGCCGCCGTGCGTGGTCAGGGGGCCGGCGCGAAACCTGCGGCGTCGCTCACAGCGTGGGATCTCCCCTGAGTCCGGGCGTCGCCGGTGCTTAGACTCGCAGGCACAACTGCATACCTCATCCAGAGGGGCTGAGGGATACGGCCCGACGACGCCCCGGCAACCACCCCGCGCGCTCACCGCAGAGCGACCGGTGGGGCAGGTGCCAATTCCGTCCCCGCCGCAGGGTGCGATGCGGGGAAAGATGAGAGGACCCTCGACATGACGTCGACGTACGCCCCCTCCGGCATCGACACCACCGCCAGCCCCGCCCGCGCCCTGGTCTGCCGCGCCTGCTCGGCCCGCTACCCGCTCGCCGCCCAGCACGCCTGCCACGAGTGTTTCGGCCCGTTGGAGGTCGACTACGACACCGCCGCGCTCGCGGCGGTGACCCGGGAGCAGATCGAGGCGGGCCCGCGCAACATCTGGCGGTACGCGGCGCTGCTGCCCGCCGGCCAGGACCCGGCCACCCGCGTCACCCTCGATCCGGGCTTCACCCCGTTGGTGGCCGCCCCGCACCTCGCCGCCGAGTTGGGCCTCACCGCCCCGCTCTGGGTCAAGGACGACAGCGCCAACCCGACCCACTCGTTCAAGGACCGGGTGGTCTCGGTGGCGCTGACCGCCGCCCGTGCGCTCGGCTTCGGCCGCTACGCCTGCGCCTCCACCGGGAACCTGGCCAACTCGGTCGCCGCGCACGCGGCCCGGGCCGGCGTGCCGTCGGTGGTCTTCATCCCCGGTGACCTCGAGCAGGGCAAGGTCATCACCACCGCCGTCTACGGCGGTGAGCTGGTCGCCATCGACGGCTCGTACGACGACGTCAACCGGCTCTGCGGCGAGCTGGTGGAGACGGACGAGTTCGAGGACACCGCGTTCGTCAACGTCAACGTGCGTCCCTACTACGCCGAGGGCTCGAAGACGCTCGGCTACGAGGTCGCCGAGCAGCTCGGCTGGCGGATCCCCGCGCAGGTGGTGATCCCGATGGCCTCGGGCGAGCTGCTCACCAAGATCGACAAGGCGTTCGCCGAGCTGGTCGAGATCGGCCTGGTCGAGGCGCCGGCCGGTGGCTGGAAGGTGTTCGGCGCCCAGTCGGCCGGCTGCAACCCGATCGCCACCGCGCTGCACGCCGACACCGACACCATCGTCCCGGTCAAGCCGACCGGCATCGCGAAGTCGCTGAACATCGGCGACCCGGCCGCCGGCCTCTACGCGCTGGAGGCAGTGCGCCGCACCGGGGGCTGGATGGAGTACGCCGACGACGACGAGATCCGCACCGGCATCCGGCTGCTGGCCCGGACCACCGGCGTCTTCGCCGAGACCGCCGGCGGGGTGACCGTGGCCGTGCTGGGCAAGCTGGTCGAGTCCGGCCGCCTCGACCCGACCGCGGAGACCGTCGTGTTCAACACCGGCGAGGGGCTCAAGACCCTCGACGCGGTGGCCGGCCAGGTCGGTCCCACCCACCGCATAAAGCCCTCGCTGCGTGCCGCCCGCGACGCCGGTCTCCTCGGCTGACCCCCACCCACCCACCCCACCCACCCACCCCACCCACCCACCCCACCCACCCTGGCCCACCCACCCTGGCCCGCGCCCGTCCCCTCCGCGTCGATCATGAGGTTGGCCGCGAAGTCGATCGCGAACAGTGCCGCCAACCTCATGATCGGCCTCGTGGTTCGGGGGGCCGGGAGGTGGCGTGGCTGGGGGGTTGCGGGCAGGAGGGTGGGGATTCAGCCGGTAACTGGGTTTTCGCTGTGAGTGCGGAAAACGCGCCGACAAGGACTTGACGGCAGGAATCGGACGGCGCAAGATGCTCCGTGCGGGAGGGCGTTTCGCCGGAGACTTCTAGTTCTTGCGACCCAACGCCGGAGGCGTTGTGCGAGCGTCCCTCCCGACCAACCTCCGATCGGGCCAGCGGTTGATCCGCTGGCCCGATCGTCGTCGTGCGGCACACCCACGCCAGGCGGGCTGACCGAGCGCGTCGATCCCCACCACCCACCTGACCGCGTCCACCGGGTTGCGGTCAGGTCGGTGACCGAGGGTGGTGGGTCCGGCCGGGCTGTCTGCCGATCGGATCGGGGCCGGGCGCCCCGCGGTGTCTGCCCGAGCTAGGACACCGTGGTGTCCTGGTTCGCCACCGCCTGGGTCCAGACGTGCACGCTCGCGCCGGACGTGGTGACCGGTGCCAGCGTCGGGGTCAGCACCAGGACGTGTTCGTCGGACCCGTTCCGGCTGGTGAGGGGCAGGACGTACGCGGAGCCGACGGCGAGTTGCTGGACGCCTTCGACTGTCCAGGTGTCCTTCCCGCGGGTTCCGCCGAGTTGGTCGACGAGGATGGTGTCCTCGACGTCGCCCTTGAGCTTGTCGGAAACGGCGACCTTGAAGATGGTGTGGGGGGCGCCGCGCTCACCCTGGCGTACCTCCGCGACGCCAGTGACGGTCCCGACCACGACCGCGTCGGCGTAGCCGGCGACCTTGGCGCGGTTGGTGGTGTCGAACGCGAAGCTCACCGAAACCGGGTGGGTCTGAGCCGGGCGAAGCTGTTGGTAGGTGAACCAGCCGCCGACGGCCAGGACAAGGGCGACCAGCCCGACGAACGGGGCCTTCAGTCGGTGGTTCATCTTCAGTACCCCCATTTGCTGTGATAGGTGCTGATGTCCCACGATTGCAAATTGTTGTTCATGTTCGGGTTGTAGTCGGCCGGGTAGGGGTCCATGACCGCCACCTCAGGACCGTGGTCGAGGCCGATGGCGTGCCCGAATTCGTGGGTCATCGCGGCGTGATCACGTGAGGTGCTGTAACTGTCGAGATAGTGCGTGTTCATGACGATGTCGTCCGCGCCGGCTACGCAGGAGTAGTAGGCGACCGTGCCGTTCCCGCCGTCATTGCTGTCGCTGACGTCGACGTCGGAGTAACTCCAGGCGTCGTCCGCTCTGACGTTGATGGGATTGAGCGCGTTCCACTGGTTGACCGCGTGACTGAGCGAGTCGTTGTACTTGGTGAAGTCATCGTAGACGAGTTCCCCGCCGTCGACCGCATTGCAGGCGCTTCCGGCAATTCCCACGTCAGCCGCGGCAGGGGTGGCGAACAGGGCGGACGCGGCGAGCATCCCGGACACCACCAGCATTGTCCAGGCCGGCCGGCGACGGAAGGCAGACTCTCGTTGCTCCACAGAACCTCCTCGATACAGATAGAAGGTCGTCACTGTATCCGACCCGGGGAATCCGGTGTGACCCGAATTCCGCGGACCCCGGTCCGCCCGAGGGGGGTGCGGGCGTGCGGCGACGCCGTCGCTGCCTCGGCGGCTGGACGGACTGGCAGCTCACCATCTGAGTTGTGACACGGGCCTACTGATCTGAGGGGTTCCTGTTGCATGATTGCGGGCATGACGGAGACCCCGCACCCCCTGTACGACAGGCACGCCGACACCCTCAACCGTGCGCTGACCGCGATCACGGAGCGCGGGTACTGGTCCGCCTACCCCGAGTCGCCCAGCCCCCGGGTCTACGGCGAGACCGCCGCCGCCGACGGCAAGGCCGCCTTCGAGGCGTACCTCGGCGGTGACTTCCCCCTCGACCAGCCGGGCGCGGCCGACCGGGTCGCCACCGAGACCAGCCCGTTCGGCGTCGAGCTGAACGTCCGCTACCCGCACGCCGGCGCCGACGAACTGGTCGCCGCGGCCTCCGCCGCCCTGCCCGGCTGGCGCGACGCCGGTCCGCAGGCCCGGGCGGGGGTCTGCCTGGAGATCCTCGACCGGCTGCACAAGCACATCTTCGAGCTGGCCAACGCGGTGCAGTTCACCAGCGGCCAGGCCTTCGTGATGGCCTTCCAGGCCGGCGGCGCGCACGCGCTGGACCGCGCGCTGGAGGCGGTGGCCTACGCGTACGCGGAGATGACCCGGCACCCGGCGACGGCGGGCTGGGAGAAGGCGGCCGGCAAGGGCGACCCGCTGCGGATGAGCAAGACCTTCCACGTGGTGCCGCGCGGCGTGGCGCTGGTGATCGGCTGCAACACCTTCCCGACCTGGAACTCGTACCCGGGACTGTTCGCCTCGCTGGTCACCGGCAACCCGGTGGTCGTGAAGCCGCACCCGCGCGCCGTGCTGCCGCTGGCGATCACGGTGAAGTACGCCCGGGAGGTGCTCGCCGAGGCCGGCTTCGACCCGAACCTGGTGCTGCTCGCCCCAGAGGCCCCGGGGGAGAAGCTCGCCTCCACGCTGGCCCTGCACCCGGCCGTGAAGATCATCGACTTCACCGGCTCGACCGAGTACGGCGACTGGTTGGAGGCCAACGCCCGCCAGGCGGCGGTCTACACCGAGAAGGCCGGGCTGAACACGGTGGTGATCGACTCCACCGACGACTTCACGGGGATGTGCCGCAACCTCGGCTTCACCCTGAGCCTCTACAGCGGCCAGATGTGCACCACGTCGCAGAACATCCTCATCCCCGGTGGGGGCATCGCCACCGACCAGGGGCACAAGAGCTTCGACGAGGTGGCGGGCGGGATCGCCGCGGCGGTCGCCAAGATCACCGCAGACCCGGCTCGCGGGGTGGAGATGACCGGCGCCATCGTCAACGACGGGGTGCTGGAGCGTCTCGACGAGGTCACCAAGGTCGGCGAGGCGGTGCTGGAGTCGCGTACGGTCGAGCACCCCGCCTTCCCCGGCGCGGTGGTCCGCACCCCGACGGTGGTCAGGCTGGCGGCCGACGACACCGCGACCTACTCGAAGGAGTGGTTCGGGCCGATCTCGTTCGCCATCGCGACGGAGTCCACCGCGCACAGCCTGGAGATCCTTCGCTCCACCGTCGGCGAGAAGGGCGCGCTCACCGCGGCGGTCTACTCCACCGACGAGGCGGTCCTCGACGCGGCCGAGGCGGCGGCGATCGAGGTCGGGGTGCACCTGTCCTGCAACCTGACCGGCGGGGTCTTCGTGAACCAGTCGGCGGCCTTCTCCGACTTCCACGGCAGCGGCGCCAACGCGGCGGCGAACTCGGCGCTCACCGACGGCGCCTACGTGGCCAACCGGTTCCGCATCGTGCAGTCGCGCCGGCACGCGTGATCCGTCCGGCTGCCCGGACCGTCCCCGCACGGGTCGGTCCGGGCAGCCGCGTCAGGCCGCGCGGCGCATCTGGAGTTCGGTGAGCGCCGCGACGGTGGGGTGCGGGACGCGTACGCCGGTGTCGACGAAGCCCAGCCGCCGGTACGCGCGGTAGGCCCGGTCGTTGCCGACCACCACCTCCAGCATGAGCTCGGGGCGCCCGCAGGCCCTTGACCACCGGGCGACCGTCTCGACCAGGTCGCCGAGGAGCCCGGTGCCCCGCCAGGACGGGGTGACGTAGACGGCGTACACCACGGTCAGCCCCGGCTCCCCGGGAGCCACCGTGCCGCCGGCGTGCCCGACGAGCCGGCCGCCCGGGTCCGCGACGAACTGTGCGGTGCCCGCCCCGACGGAGACGGCCGCTACCCCGGCCGCGAAGTCCGCGTGCGGATGGGCCGCCGCGTCGGCGAGGGTCTCCAGGAAGGCCAGCGGGGCGTCGGCGAGCATCTCCAGCCGCAGGGCCCGCATCCGGGCCGCGTCGTGCGGCCGGACCCGCCGGATCTCCGCCCGCCGCCCCGGTCCCGGCCCGCCGGGCGTGCTCGTCATGAACGCATACCTACCACAGCGACGACTGGCGATGTCTACCGGTCGAAATTCGCCCGATTTGTGGTCGTGCGCCTTCGTCACGCTTCGTGTAGCGTGCGATTTCGGTCACCGTTTCAGCGGCCCTCGTCGATCGCCGAGCCGGTGGTCCTCCGGTGCCGGCCCGCCCGGCCTCGGGGTCGTGGAACGCCGCGCAGAGTGAGGAAGTGCACCGTGGCACAGGGCACCGTGAAGTGGTTCAACTCCGAAAAGGGCTACGGCTTCATCGCCGTCGACGGCGGGCAGGACGTCTTCGTCCATTTCTCGGCGATCGAGATGGACGGCTACAAGGCACTGGACGACGGCCAGCGGGTCGAGTTCGAGATCGCCCAGGGCCAGAAGGGCCCTCAGGCCGAGCGCGTGCGGGTCGTCGCCTGACCGGGCGCCCGTCGCCCCCCGCCCCCGGTGGGCCCCTCTCCGCCCCGGTCGTCAGGCGGCCGGCGGGCTGACCCGCCGGTGCGGTCCAGCCGTCGGCCGGCGCGGGGGCGGGCGTCGGCGCGGTTGCGTCGGCAGGGGAGGATCGTGAGCCGTTCCAGCCACCGCTGAGGAGGGTTCATGTCCGACCAGCCGCCCCAGGCCGCGCCGCCCCCGGGAGACCCCGACCCCGCCGCGCCGCCACCCGGCGGTGCGGCCGCACCGGAGCCCGGCGCCGACACGCCCCCGGCCACCGGCACGCCGCCCCCTGCGGCCCCGGGCGATCCCACCGCCTGGGGTGCGGGCCCGGCCGTCCCGGCCCCGGACGGTCCGGCCGTCCCGGCCCCGGACGGCCCCGTCGTCCCGGGCGGTGGTGCGCCGGCGGGTCCGCAGCCGCCGCAGGCCTGGGTCCTCCCGCCCGCCGGCGGATATCCGGTCGGCTCCGGCCCGTACGGCGGGCAGCCGTGGTACCCCGGCGCGCCGGTCGCCTACCCCGGACAGCCGGCCCACGGCTGGTACCCGCCCGGACACGGCCTCGACCCGGCCGACCTGCTCGTCACCCCGCCCGGTGCCGGCGTCAACGGCTGGTTCGGCCGGTGCGTCGGCGCCGTACGCCGTGGCTGGCGGCTGCTGGTGCCGATCCTGCTGCTCACCCAGGTGCTCCCGGCCGTGGTGGTGTCGGTGCTCACGCTGGTCGTCGACCCGTCCGCGAGATGGGAGGAGTCGATGGCCGACGACCCCGCCGCGCTGCCCGACACCTTCCTGGCCGACATGGGCGTCATGCTCTCCGTGGTGCTCGGCAGCGCCCTCGTCTTCGGTCTGGTGCAGAGCCTGGGCTGGGCGGCCGGCACCTGGGTGGTCACCCGGCAGGCGGCCGGCGAGCCGGTGAGCATGGGCGCGGCCCTGTCCTACGGGGCACGCCGGGCGCTGGGCCTCTGGGGCTGGACCCTGTTGATGAGCGTGATCATCGGCCTCGGCGTCTGTCTCTGCGTCATCCCCGGCATCTACTTCGCCTTCGCGCTGAGCATGGCCGGCCCGGTCTACCTGTTCGAGCGGCAGCACCCGATCGGCCGCTCCTTCCGGATGTTCCACGACCGGCTCGGCCTGCTGCTCGGCCGGGTGGCGCTGGTGGCGGCGGCGGTCGTCGTCGGCGCCGGGGCGGCCGGCATGGTGGAGGGCATCGGCGCGCTGCCGTTCGGCACCACCCCGCTGGAGTCGCCCGGCACGGCGGTCGGCGTGCTCGTGGTGACGCTGGTGGGCGCGGTGCTGGCCCTGCCGACCCACCTCGCCCAGCTGGTCGGACTGGTCGTCACGTACGCCGAGCAGCGCGCCCACGAGGGCCCGGTGGACAGCGCCCGGCTGGCCGGTGAACTCGGCTGACCGGGGCCATCGTGCTTGCACTCGGCAGGGGAGAGTGCTAAACAAGTCATTGGCACTCGCATACCGTGAGTGCCAACGGTCGGGGCGGTAGGGCCACGGCTGCGGCGGCGTCCAGACGCGGCCGCGGCACATGGCCGGTCGTCGCGGGCTATCCGGCCCGATCGAGGAGACGTCGTCGTCGCCAGGTGGCGACGTCCCAAGGTGCGTACACCAGGCGGCCCATCCGGGACACACACTCGGGTGGCCCGTGAGTGTCCAGGAGGACAACGCCGTATGGCCAAGATGATCGCGTTCGACGAAGAGGCGCGCCGCGGCCTCGAGCGGGGCATGAACCAGCTCGCCGACGCCGTGAAGGTGACGCTCGGCCCCAAGGGCCGCAACGTCGTGCTCGAGAAGAAGTGGGGTGCCCCCACCATCACCAACGATGGTGTGAGCATCGCCAAGGAGATCGAGCTCGAGGACCCCTACGAGAAGATCGGCGCCGAGCTGGTCAAGGAGGTCGCGAAGAAGACCGACGACGTCGCCGGTGACGGCACGACGACGGCGACCGTCCTGGCCCAGGCCCTGGTCCGCGAGGGCCTGCGCAACGTGGCTGCCGGTGCCAACCCGATCGCCCTGAAGCGGGGCATCGAGGCCGCCGTGGCCAGCGTCTCGGAGGAGCTGCTCAAGCTCGCCAAGGACGTCGAGACCAAGGAGCAGATCGCCTCCACCGCCTCCATCTCCGCTGGTGACACCAGCGTCGGTGAGATCATCGCCGAGGCGATGGACAAGGTGGGCAAGGAAGGCGTCATCACCGTCGAGGAGAGCAACACCTTCGGGCTGGAGTTGGAGCTCACCGAGGGCATGCGCTTCGACAAGGGCTACATCTCGGCCTACTTCATGACCGACCCGGAGCGCATGGAGGCCGTCTTCGACGACCCCTACCTCCTGATCGTCAACAGCAAGATCTCGTCGGTGAAGGACCTGCTCCCGATCCTGGAGAAGGTCATGCAGTCGGGCAAGCCGCTGCTGATCATCGCCGAGGACATCGAGGGCGAGGCCCTGGCGACCCTGGTCGTCAACAAGGTCCGGGGCACCTTCAAGTCGGTCGCCGTCAAGGCGCCGGGCTTCGGTGACCGCCGCAAGGCCATGCTCGCCGACATCGCCATCCTCACCGGTGGCCAGGTCATCAGCGAGGAGGTCGGCCTCAAGCTGGACGCCGTCGGCCTCGACATGCTGGGCCGCGCCCGCAAGGTCGTGGTGACCAAGGACGAGACCACCATCGTCGACGGTGCCGGCGACGCGGAGCAGATCCAGGGCCGGGTCAACCAGATCCGGGCCGAGATCGACCGGAGCGACTCCGACTACGACCGTGAGAAGCTGCAGGAGCGGCTGGCCAAGCTGGCCGGCGGCGTCGCGGTGATCAAGGTCGGCGCGGCCACCGAGGTCGAGCTGAAGGAGCGCAAGCACCGCATCGAGGACGCCGTCCGCAACGCGAAGGCCGCCGTCGAGGAGGGCATCGTCCCGGGTGGTGGCGTCGCGCTGGTGCAGGCCGGCAAGACCGCCTTCGACAAGCTGGACCTGGTCGGCGACGAGGCGACCGGTGCGCAGATCGTCAAGATCGCGCTGGACGCCCCGCTGCGGCAGATCGCCGTCAACGCCGGTCTCGAGGGTGGCGTGGTCGTCGAGCACGTCCGCAACCTCAACCCGGGTCACGGCCTCAACGCCGCCAACGGCGAGTACGTCGACCTGCTGGCCGCGGGCATCATCGACCCGGCCAAGGTGACCCGCTCGGCGCTGCAGAACGCCGCGTCGATCGCGGCGCTCTTCCTCACCACCGAGGCCGTCGTGGCGGACAAGCCGGAGAAGACCCCGGCCGCCCCGGCTGGTCCGGGTGGCGGGGACATGGACTTCTGAGTCCAGCTCCAACGCCGGAAGGGGCGGGCCGCGTCAGCGGTCCGCCCCTTCCGCTGTCACGTCGGCAGTGGCCGTTGGTTGCGTCTCCTGCGCGCCCGGTCGTACGGCTGCGGGACCTGCACCGGCTCGTCGACCAGCGTCACCGGCTCGTCGCCCGGCTCGTCGACGCCGGCCATCTCCGCCTGTTGCTCGGCGTCGCCGTAGTCGAGCCGGTCGAACGGCAACGGGCCGGGGCGTTCGTCGTCCGTGGTCATGGCTGCCTCCTCTACCGCACACGGTAGGGCGCGACGATCACCGATGCGGGCGAATGACGTTAAGGGCGTCTATATCCGGTTCGCCCCGTCGTCAGGCTCCGAGTGCCTTGCGGTACAGGAAGAAGACGCGTTCGATCCGGGCGCCCGCGCTGCCCGAGTAGAAGGGCACCGGCCCGACCCACCCGATCTGCGCCGCCGTCACGCCCGCCGCCCGCTGGTCGCGCAGGCACCGGCGCAGCAGCACCCCGCCGATCCCCGAGCCCTCGGCTGCCGGGGCGGTGCCCATCGGGCCGAACCAACTCGGCCGCGACGATCCGTACGCGGCGAAACCGAGCAGCTCGCCATCGCGTTCGGCCAGGTGGCAGCCCGCCCGATCCCGGCCCACCGAGCCGGCCAGCTCGGCGTCCCAGGCCCCACCGAAGGTCGCGCGGGCGAACTCCGTCAGCGCCGGGAGGTCGCCCGCGCCGGCGCGGCGGACCGTCACCCCCCGTCCGGCCAGCCGCGCCTCCGCGGGCTCCGTCGGGCGCAGCGCGGGCGAGCCGTCGTACGACAGGTCGGCGGTCATGTTCCACGCCGTGCGGTCCTGCCGGTAGCCGAGCGCCAGCGCGGCGCAGACCGCCGGCGTGTAGCGCACGTCGATGCCGGGCCAGGCGTAGTACGGCGGGTTGCCGGCGAGCAGCACCTCGGCCGCGCCGAGGCCGGCGAGGATCCGCTCGGCGGACGACAGCAGCGCCCGCCCCACGCCTCCCCGCCGGTGGGCGGGGTCCACCGCCACCAGGTCCACGTGCCCGAGTCGGGCGTCCCCGGCGGCGCCGGAGCAGACCAGCACCCCGAGAAGGTCCGTCCCCCGGTACGCGCCCAGCGCGACCACCGGCCGGTCGGCGGCCGCCCGGGTCCAGAGCGCGTCCACGACGTCGGGCGCCTCGGCCGCGTCCTCGGGCAGGTCCAGCGCCCGGCCGCAGAGATCAACCACGCTGTGTCGCTGGTCCGGTCCCAGCTCGGCGATCTCCAGGTCCATGGCGCCGACCCTAGATCACCCGGCGATCCTGGTGAAGGGGCCCTGCCGGCGCGGCCCGGTCGGCGGACCACGCGGCCCGCCGCCGCCCGCCCGACCGCGTCAGTCGGCCGGCTTCGGCTCCGGGTCGGGCTCGGGGAGGGTCGGCGCGTCGGTCGGGTAGAGGCCGGCGACGAACCCGTACACCTGGTCGCCCGACCGGGGGATCTGGGCGAACCGACGGGCCAGCGCCTGCACCTCGGCCCAGAACGCGCGTACCTCCTCGACCGGGATGCGGGCGTGGACGAGGGTGCAGCGCAGGTCGTCGGCGGCGTGGGCCGCGGCGGATTCGGCGACGGCCTCCGCGAGCCCGTTGACGGCGAACGCGACCTGTTTGTCCTCGGGGTGGGTGAGCGCGCCGATGTAGAGCGTGCGGGCGACCCGGCCGTAGTACCGCTCGTCGATCGCCCGCACCCGCCGGGTCCGCACCACCCGGAGCAGGCCGGCGTCGACGAGCGCGTTCACGTGGTAGGCGACGCTGCTCTTGGGCCGATCGACCGCTCTTGCCAGCTCCGTCACCGTGGCGGCGCGCTCCAGGAGCAGCTCCAGGAGCGTGGCGCGCAGGGGATCGGCCAGCGCGCGAAGCTGGGCGGGCGCGGTGACCACGAGCATCTCGTCGAGGTCGTAGTCCGGGATCCGCTCATTGCTCGACATTTCTCGACCGTTCTAGAATCATGGATCATTCGATCGTCGTCGCCTGTCGACAGGAGTGTAGAGATGGCCGAAGTCGTGGTGTTCCACCATCTGTGTGGGGTCACCGACGGGCTGCGCGGGTTCGCCGAACAGTTGCGGGCCGGCGGGCACACCGTGCACACGCCCGACCTGTTCGAGGGGGAACGCCCGCCGACCCTCGACGAAGGCTTGGCGCTCACGAAACGCGTCGGCCGCGAGGTGCTCCGCGAGCGCGCCGACCGGGCCGTGGCCGGGCTGACCGACGGCCTGGTCTACGCGGGCTTCTCCTGGGGCGCCGCCACCGCCCAGCGGCTCGCCCAGACCCGGCCCGGCGCCCGCGGCGCGCTGCTCTACGAAGCCTGCCTGCCCGTCACCGGCGAATGGGCCGTCGGCCCCTGGCCCGCCGGGGTTCCGGTGCAGATCCACGGCATGGACGCCGACCCGTTCTTCGCCCTGGAGGGCGACATCGAACCCGCCCGCGAGCTGGTCGGCATCGCCGGGTCCGACCTCGGCGAGCTGTTCGTCTACCCGGGCGACCGGCACCTGTTCACCGACAGCACGCTTCCGTCGTACGACGCGGGGGCGACGGCACTGGTGCTGCGGCGCTCGCGGGAGTTCCTCGACCGGCTGCGGTGACCGGCGCTCCACCCGACCCTCATCCCCGCGCCGCGCGAACGGCGGCGTACGCGTCGACCAGGCCGGCGCCGGTGACGTTCCGGTCGCCACCGCAGGTCTGCGTCCGGGAGGCGTACGTGGGCAGGACGGCGGTGGCCGTTTCCGTGAGGATCTGCCGGGTGCGGGGCAGGTCGCCGACCAACGTCGGGTCGGCCGACCACATCAGCGCCACCACGCCGGCCACCTGCGGGGTCGCCATCGAGGTGCCGCTGAGGGTGGCGTACCCGCCGCCGGGCATCGCCGACAGCACCTCGTCGCCCGGCGCCACCAGGTCGGGCTTGGCCGCCCCCGGCACCGGGCCCCGAGACGAGAACATGGTGACCCGGCGCTGCCGGTCCACCGCGCCGACGGTCAGCACGTCCGCGTACGGGGCGAGCGGGTCGTCGATCGAGCCGCAGTACGGCCCCGTGTTGCCGGCCGCGGCCACGACCAGGATGCCGGCGGCGGCCAGGGCGGCGCTGGCCGGCCGGAGCGCGCCGGGGTCGCAGCCCTCGATCGGCGGGCAGCCCCACGAGTTGGTGAGGATGTCCGGGGCGCGTGCGGGGCGCCCGTCGGTGAACGGGTCCCCGCCCGGCGGGAAGGGCGCCAGCATGAACTGGAGACAGTCCAGGTAGTACGCGGGATTGCCGAGGTTGCGGTCCAGGTTGACGCAGCCGACCCACCGGGCGCCCGGGGCCACCCCGATGCCGCCCCGGCCCACCGCGCTGCCCGTCGTGTGGGTGCCGTGCCCGCCCAGGTCGGTCGGCTCCCGGGTGCCGTTCCAGGGGTCGTACCAGGAGTCGTCGCCGCCCCGGAAGCCGCCCGCCAGCGCGGGGTGCCCGCCGTCCACGCCCGAGTCCGAGCTGCCCACCACGATCCCGGAGCCGTCCACCCCGAGCTGGGACCAGACCCGCTCCGCGCCGACCATCCGGACGTTCCACTGCGGCCCGGTCGGCGCGGGCGCGGCGCCGTGACTGCGGCCGGCCGGCGCGGGCAGCGGCCGCACCCGTTGGCTCACCAGCACCCGGGCCACCTCCGGCCGGCGCGACAGCCAGGCCCGTACCGCCGGCCCGCCGTCCACCTCGACCGCGTTCACCAGGTAGTAGGGGGTGTGGTCCAGCCGCAGCCGGCGCAGGTCCCGGCGCAGGTCGGCCTGGGTCCGCTCGGCGGTCTCGACGAGCCGTCGGTGGACCTCGCCGACCCGGGCGTCCCGGCCGGCCCGGCCGGTCGTCGCGGGGACGCCGCCGAGGTCGGCCTGTTCGCGGAGCACCACGAAGAGCCGCTCGCCGTGCAGGCCGGGCTGGCCCACCCCGACGGCCACCACGCCGACCGCCACCAGTAGGGCGCCGGCGGTCGCCCCGGCGACCCGCCGGCTGGGCCGCCGCCCCCGGGTCAGCGGCACGCCGTACGCCACGGCGAGGACGGCCGCCACGGCGAGCCCGGCGCCGGCGGTGACGGCCACCCAGAACGGCACGTCGCGGGTCCCGGCGAGGACGAGGGTGATCTCCTCGGGGTCCGTGAAGGCCAGCGGGCCGAGCACGGCGAGCCCGACCAGCCAACGGGTCGCGGGCCGGGCGGCGGCCTGATCCGCCCGCCCGTCCGGCTCGCCGGCAGCGGCGGCGGGCGCCGGAGACCCTGCCGCCGCGTGCAGGGCCGCCAGCGCGAAGCCGGCCGGCGGCAGGGTCAGCAGCAGGGGCAGTTGCGCCCCGGACTGCCCGACCCCGGCGGCGAGCAGCAGCAGCGCGACCCCGGCGACCAGCCCGCCGACCAGCACCAGCCGGGCCGGCCGGGGCGGCTCGCCGAGAGCGAAGCGGGACCAGAAGGTGTCGTCCAGCAGCGCCCCGGCCAGCGTGCCCAGCGCGGCGGCCGCGACCCCGGCGAGCACGGTCTCCAGCAGCCCGCCGAGCGCCCCCAGCCAGACCCAGGGCAGCAGCAGCGCCAGCCCGCCGGCCACGCCGAGCAGCGTGGCCGGCGGCGCGGACGCCCGGGGCGGCGCGACGGCCCTCCCGCGGGCCCGCCCCAGGACGAGGGCGGCCAGGGCGGCCGTGGCGGCCAGCGCCGCGAGGTAGGCCTCGTGGTGCACCGGTGGGACCGCCCGCAGCAGCCCCAGCGCGCCGAGCACGAGCGCCGCCGCCAGCCACACCCGGCCGGCGGCACGGACCGCCGCCGAGCGGGGCAGCAGGGCGAGCGCCAGGGCGGGGGCGCCGGCCAGCAGCACGGTGAAGAGCACCGTCGCCGGCCAGAGCCAGACCACGCGCTCCAGCCCGGAGGCCAGCACGACCTGGTCGGCCAGCCACCCGCCGAGCTGGCCGACGACAACGAGCCCGACCGTCCAGCAGCCGGTCACCGCCGCCGCGACCACCGGCCAGGGACCCGGGCGGCCCGGCGCGACCGGGGGGCGGGGGGCGGGCTGACCGGCGGGAAACGGGGGACCGACCTCCATCCTGCGACAGTACGACGCGGACGCCGTGTGCCGCCCGGGACGGCGACCGTTACCGTGGACGGGTGCGTGACCCCAACGTGTCCCGAACGACGGCCGGCCAGCTCTCCCCCGAGCGGCGGGCCGCCGACCTGCGCCGCCTGCGGGCCGAACGCTTCGACGTGCTGGTCATCGGCGGTGGTGCGACCGGGGCGGGCGCCGCCCTGGACGCGGCCTCGCGCGGGTTGAAGGTGGCCCTGGTGGAGGCGCGCGACTACGCCGCCGGCACCTCCAGCCGCTCCAGCAAGCTCATCCACGGGGGCCTGCGCTACCTGGAGCAGTTGGAGTTCCACCTCGTGCACGAGGCGCTCACCGAGCGCGGGCTGCTCGCCACCCGGCTGGCCCCGCACCTGGTCCGGCCGGTGCCCATCCTGGTCCCGCTGCCCGACGGACAGGGCGTGCGCGGCCTGCCGGCGCGGGTGTTGCGCCGCTCCTACTACGGCGCCGGCGTGGCGGCCTACGACGCCTTCGCCGGGATCTTCGGTGGTGGTCGCGGCATGCCGCTGCACCGGCACCTGAGCCGCGAGGGCGCCCGCCGCGTCTTTCCCAGCCTGCGCTCCGACGCGGTGGCCGGCGCGATCCGCTACTACGACGGGCAGGTCGACGACGCGCGGCTGGTGGTGACCCTGGCCCGCACGGCGGCCAGCCTCGGCGCGACCGTGGTGAACAGCACCCGGGCGGTCGGGCTGATCCGGCAGGCCCGCGAGGTCACCGGCGTCCGGATCCGCGACCTGGAGGCGCCCCCCGGCGACCCGGACGCCGAGTTCGAGGTACGCGCCCGCACCGTCATCGCCGCCACCGGCGTGTGGAGCGACGACATGTCGCGGATGCTGAACGACGTCGGGCTGCGCCCCGGCATCCGCGTCCGGGCCTCCAAGGGCGTGCACCTGGTGGTGCCCCGCTCGGCGATCACCGGTGAGGCAGGGCTGATCCTGCGTACGGCCACCAGCGTGCTCTTCGTCATCCCGTGGGGCGGGCACTGGATCATCGGCACCACCGACACCGACTGGCGGCTGGACCGGTCCCACCCGGCTGCCTCCGCCCGGGACATCGAATACCTGCTGGAACAGGTCAACACGGTGCTCGACCGGCCGCTCACGACGGCCGACATCGAGGGCGTCTACGCCGGGCTGCGCCCCCTGCTGGCCGGCGAGGCCGACTCCACCTCCAAGCTCTCCCGCGAGCACGCCGTCTTCGAGCCGATGCTCGGTCTGCTGCTGGTCGCCGGCGGCAAGTACACGACGTACCGGGTGATGGCCTCCGACGTGGTCGACCGGGCCGCCCACCGGCTCGGTGCCGTACGCCCCTCCCGCACCGCCGACCTGCCGCTGCTCGGTGCCGACGGCTACGCGGCGACGTGGCGGGACCGGGCGGACCTGGCGCGCCGGCACGGGATGCCGGTCGGGGTGGTCGAGCACCTGCTGGAGCGCTACGGCACCCTCACCCGCGATCTGCTCGCGCTGATCGACGCGGACCCGCTGCTCGCCTCCCCGCTGGCCGGCGCCCCGGAATACCTGGCCGCCGAGGTGACGTACGCGGCCCGGGCCGAGGGGGCGCTGCACCTGGAGGACGTGCTCACCCGGCGGACCCGGATCTCCTTCGAGACGGCACACCGGGGCCTGGAGTCGGTGGGTCACGCGGCCGAGCTGATGGGCGCGGTGCTCGGCTGGGACGAGGCCACCCGGGCCCGCGAGGTGGAGCACTACCGGGCCCGGGTGGAGGCGGAACGGCAGTCCCAGCTGATGCCCGACGACGCCACCGCCGACGCCGCCCGGCTCGGCGCGCCCGACGTACGGGGCTTCGCGGCGGACCGCGGCGCGGACGACGACCAGGCCGAAGTGCCGTCCTCGTCCCGCTGAGCGCGCAGCCCCGGTCCACGCTGCTGCGCACGCAGGCCACCCCGGCCGAGATGACCCACCTGACGAGCCCTGCCCGCCGGAGGACCCGCGGAGGTCGGGTCAGAGGACCTTGCCGGGGTTGAGCAGGCCTTCCGGGTCCAGCGCGGCCTTGATCGCGTGGTGCACCCGGACGCCCACCGGGCCGATCTCGCGGGCCAGCCAGTCCCGCTTCAGCAGACCCACGCCGTGCTCGCCGGTGCACGTGCCGCCGAGGTCCAGGCCGAGGCGCATGATCTCGTCGAACGCGCGCCGGCCGCGTTCGACGCTCGCCGGGTCGGCCCGGTCCACCACGATGTTCGGGTGCATGTTGCCGTCCCCGGCGTGGCCGACGACGCCGATCGGCACGTCGCACTCGGCCGCGATCCGGGCCACCCCGTCGAGCAGAGCCGCCAACGCGCCCCGGGGCACGGCCACGTCGTCGATGACCAGGCCGCCGTTGCCGCCCGGGTAGGTCTCCGCCGCGAACTTCTCCATCGCCGGGTGCGCGAGCCGGCGGGCCTGCAACAGGGCCGCCGCCTCCACGGCGTCGGTGGCCGCGTAGACCTCGTCGGCGCCGGCCGCCTCGCAGACCGCGGCCAGGCCGGCCAGGTCGTCGGCCGCGCGGGAGCCGGTGTCGGCGGCGGCCAGCAGCAGCGCCTGGGCGTCCGTCCGCAGCCCCATCGGCCGGTACGCCTCGATCGCCCGCAGGTGCGTCCGGTCGAGCAGCTCCAGCAGGCTGGGGGAGAGCCCACGGGCGGAGATCTCGGCGACGGCCGCGCCGGCGGCGGCCGTGGACGGGAAGACGGCCACCATGGTCAGCGACTCCGCCGGCGCGGGTCGCAGCGCCACGGTCACCTCGGTGATCACCCCGAGGGTGCCCTCGGAGCCGACGAAGAGCCGGGTGAGGTCGTACCCCGCCACGCCCTTGGCGGTACGCCGGCCGGTGCGCAGCACCTCGCCGGAGGCGAGCACGACCTCCAGGCCCAGCACGTACTCGGTGGTGACGCCGTACTTGACGCAGCACATGCCGCCGGCGTTGGTGGCGACGTTCCCGCCGATCGTCGACGACTCCCACGAGCCGGGGTCGGGCGGGTACCACAGCCCCTGCTTCGCCACGGCGGCGGCGAGCGTCGCGTTGACCACACCCGGCTGGACCACCGCGATGCGGCTGACGGGGTCGATCTCCAGGACCGCGTCCATCGCGACGGTGCTCAGCACCATCGCCCCGGCGACGGCGTTGGCCGCGCCGGCCAGCCCCGTGCGGGCACCCTGCGGCACCACCGGTACGCCGTGCCGCGCGGCCGCCCGCAGTGCGGCGGAGACCTGCGCGGTGCTGCGGGGACGGACCACGACCAGGGGCGTGCCGGAGGCGCAGAGGTCGGCCTCGTCGCGCTCGTGCATCCGCAACAGGTCCGGGTCGGTCAGCACGGCGTCGGCGCCGAGCGCCGCCCGCAGGTCGTCGAGGAGGGGGGATCCGGCCATGTCGCCGAGGCTACGGTCGCCGCCGCGCGATCACCAACCGGTCGGCGCCGGGGACCCGGCCGGCCTCCACCGCGCGCTCTCGGGCCCGGGTATTTTGGCCGACATGCTCTACCTGGACCGGCCCGCCTGGCCGTGGCGGGGGCGGCTCTGGTCCCATCTGATCAGCGACGTCTCCGCGGCCGAGCTGCACGCCTTCGCCGAGGCGCTGGGCGTGCCCCGCCGGGGGTTCGACCGGGACCACTACGACATCCCCGCCGACCGGTTCGCCATGGCGGTCTGGTTGGGCGCCCGGGTGGTGCCGAGCCGGGAGTTGGTGCGCCTGCTCCGCCAGGCCGGCCTGCGCCGCCCCAAGCACCTGACCCGCCCGCGCCCCGGCCCGCCCGCCCCCGGCCCGTCCGGCGGTCCCGCGCTCCCCGCCCTGCCCGCGCGGTGACCCGCGGCCGCCGTGCGGTCGGCGACCGTGCGGGGCCTCCCTGGGCGCGGGTCAGGCGGGGGGCAGGGCGGACAGCTCGCGGGTGAGGTTGGCGCGGGCCCGGGCCTCCCAGCGCCGGGCCAGTGGCGGCAGCCGGAACAGCGCCGGCAGGGCGAGCAGTCCGACCAGTACCCGGGCCCGGCCGGCCCGGAAGGCGGGCTCGGGCACGTGCGCGTACTCCCGGCGGATCGCGGCGGCGTAGCGGTCGTACGCCTCGGGCGGCGCCGCCAGGACGGCCAGGTCGGCGTCACAGAGCAGCGCCCCGTCGGCGTCACCCGGGTCCACGGCGTGCCCGGCGGTGAGCAGCACCAGCCGGCGCACCTCGGCCACGGCGTCGGCCGGCAGGCCCGCCCGGGTGAGCAGGGTGCCGGCGAGCGTCGCGCTGTCGCGCTCGTTGGTGTCGCCCAGGGCGCGCGGATCATAGACGGCGTCGTGGCACCAGGCCGCGAGGCGCACCAGGTCCGGTCGCCGGGCGGCCGACGCGTGCGCGTCGACCACGTCGAGGACGGCCGCCAGGTGGTCGGCGTCGTGGTAGTGCCGGTGCGGCTCCCGCCAGCGGGCCAGCAGATCCGCCCCGACCCGGCTCAGCGCAGCGGCGTCGGTCGCCCCGGCACCCCGGGCCGCGGCCCGCCACCGGTCGAGAAGGTCATCCACGCCGACGAGTCTGCCGTACCGTCAGCGCCGCCAAGGATTCACCGGGCTCGGCACGGGTAGTCCCCGCCATGGCCGTGGCGCGGGACCGTCGACCCTCACTGGTGCGACGAGCCGTCCTGCGTGACCGGGCCACGGACGTGGACGGCGCCCGGATCGCCCAGACGGTGGCGTACCTGCGGGAGCGCGGCAGGACCACCCTGCACGACCGCCTGCACCGGCTGCGGATGGCGATGGGCCTCGCCGTGCAGGCCGGCCTCGCCGCCGGGCTGTCCTGGGTCGCGGCGCACGAACTGCTGGGCAACCCGCAGCCGGTCTTCGCGCCGATCTCCGCGGTCGGCACCCTCGCCGCCTCGGTCGGCCAGCGGTTCCGCCGCACGGTGGAGCTGATCGCCGGGGTGGCGATCGGAGTCGCCGTCGGCGACTTCCTCATCTACCTGCTCGGCACCGGCCCGTGGCAGCTCGGCCTGGTGGTCACCCTGGCCATCGTGCTGACCATCTTCGCGGGCGCGAGCGTGGCCATCGTCATCCAGGCGGCGGCCACGGCGGTGCTGATCGTGACGCTCAGCCCGTCGACCGAGAACCTGGAGATCCCCCGGTTCATCGACGCGTTCGTCGGCGGCGGCATCGCGCTCCTGGTCACCGCGGTCCTGCTGCCGCTCAATCCGCTGCGGGTCGTCAACCGGGCCGCCCGGCCGGCCCTGGACCTGCTCGCCGGCCAGCTCGACGCCGCGGCGGACGCCCTGCGGGACCGGGACCGGGAGAAGGCCCAGCGGGCCCTGGACCGGCTCCGCAACAACCAGGAGGAACTGGGCGCCTTCACCGAGGCCATCGAGGGGGCGAAGGAGACCGCCATGCTCTCGCCCGCCCGGTGGCACCGGCGCGACGAGCTGACCCACTACGCGGAGGCCGCCGGCCCGATCGACCGGGCGATGCGCAACGCCGGCACCCTGACCCGGCGCGCGGTGACCCTGATCGAGGACGAGGAGCCCATCCCGGAGTCGTTGCCGGACGCGGTGGCCCATCTCGCCGAGTCGGTACGCCAGCTCAAGCACGAGTTCGCCGTCGGCGACGAGCCGGAGCAGGCCCGGGAGCGGGCGCTGCGGGCCGTCAGCGAGGCCGGCCGGGCGTACGCCGAGGGGGTCGGCTTCTCCGGCAGCGTGGTGGTCGCGCAGGTGCGCACCACCGCGAGTGACCTGATGGTGGCCTCCGGCATCAGCCAGGAGGAGGCGAACCGCGGGGTCCGACAGTCCTTCGGCGACCAGGACCGGCCGCGCGGCGAGGGGGAGCGGGACGACACCCCGAAGCCGCCCGCCGCCCCGCCGCTGGGCTGACCCGCGCACCGTCGACCGCTCAGACCCGCAGGGCGCGGGCGAGTGTCCCCGGTCGGGCCTCCAGGCGCGGGCGAGTGTCCCCCGTCAGGCCTCCAGGGCGCGGGCGAGGCGGCGGACGGCCTCGTCCATGCGGTCGGGCGGGGCGGCGGCGTAGGTGAGGCGCAGGTGGGGGGCCGGGGGCTCGGCGGCGTACCAGGGGCGGCCGGGCAGGACGACGACCCCCTCGGCGGCCGCGGCGGCAGCCAACGCCACGTCGTCGGTGCCCTCGGCGAGGCGGACCCAGAGGTGCATCCCGCCGCGCGGGACCGGCTGCCGGGCGAGTTCCGGGAGGTGCCGGCGTAGCGCGGCCAGCAGCGCCTCGCGGCGTGCCCGCAGCGCCGTGCGCAGGCCGCGGCGGTGACGCGCCCAGGCCGGGGCGGTGACGAACTCGAGCGCGGCCTGTTGCAGCGGTCCGGCGACGAAGAAGTCGTCCAGCAGCCGGGCCGCCCGCAGCCGGGCACCGGCCGGGCCGCGGGCGCCGATCGCGGCGACGCGCAGCCCGGGAGCGGTCGACTTCGTCAGCGAACGCAGGTAGACGACGTGACCGTCGGGGTCGTCGGCGGCCAGCGGCGGCGGGGCCTGGCCGTCGATGGTGAGGTCGCGGGCGTAGTCGTCCTCGATCAGGAACGCCCCGGCATCGCGTACGGCCTCGGCCACCCGGGTGCGGCGGTGAGCGGCCAGTGTCGCGCCGTGCGGGTTGGCGTAGAGCGGCTGGCAGTAGAACAGCCGGGCGCCGGTGCGGGCGAGAGCGGCGACGAGCTGGTCGGGCCGTACGCCGTCGGCGTCGGCGGGCACCGGCACCACCCGGAGGCCGGCCGCCCGGGCGGCGGCCAGTGCGCCGAGGTAGGTGGGGGACTCGACGAGCAGGGTGTCGCCGGCGGCGGCGAGCGCCCGCAGCGCGGACGACAGCGCGGCCTGTCCGCCGGGGCAGATCACCATGTCCTCGGCGCGTAGCCCGGCCCCGGCCTCGCGGGCGAACCAGGCGCGCAGGTCCTCGCGCCCCTCCGTCGGCCCGCGCTGCCAGGACGCGGGCTGCCGGGCGGCGCGCGTGAGCGCGGCACCGAGCGCGGCGGCCGGCTGGAGCTCCGCGTCCAGGTAGCCGCCGGCCAGCGGTATCGCCCCAGCGGGCGGTAACGCCAGTAGCGCCTGCATCTCCTCCTCGCCCGGCCGGCGGGGCCCGAGCGCCACGGTCTGCCAGGACAGGTCGGCCGCGCGCCGCTCGCGGGGCCGGGCGGCCACGAACGTGCCCCGGCCGGGCCGCGTCTCGACCAGACCCTCGGCCACCAGCTGTCGTACAGCCTCGGCGACGGTGACCGGCGACGCCTGGTGCCGGGCGGTCAGCTCGCGTACCGAGGGCAGCAGCGTGCCGGGCTCCGCAGCCGCCACCAGCCCCCGCAGATCTTGGCTGACGCGGTCGGCTGCGCTACCGTCATTCATGAACGACAAGAGTAGCGCTACTGTCCGGACCGCGGTAACGGTGGACCGGACGGTCGGTCTGGTCCTCGGCGCACTGGGCGTGCTCGCCTTCAGCATGTCGCTGCCCGCGACCCGCGTCGCCGTGCAGCAGCTCGACCCGTGGTTCGTCGCCTTCGGCCGGGCCGTCGGCGCGGCGCTGCTGGCCTGGGCCTACCTGCGGTCCACCGGCGCGTCGCGGCCCACCGCCGGTCAGTGGCGGCGGCTGGCGGTCGTCGCCCTCGGCGTGGTCGTCGGCTTCCCCCTCTTCACCTCGCTGGCGCTCACCACGCAGACCTCCGCGCACGGCGCGGTCGTCATCACCGTGCTACCCGCCACGACCGCCGTGTTCGCGGTGCTGCGGGCCGGGGAGCGACCGCCGCCGCTGTTCTGGGTCGCGAGCGGCGGCGGGCTGCTGGCGGTGCTCACCTTTCTGGGCGTCAGCGGCGCGGTGCGCGGTGCCCTCTCGCCGCCCGACCTGTTCCTGCTCGCGGCGGTCGTGCTCTGCGGCCTGGGGTACGCCGAGGGCGGCGCGCTCGCCCGCGAGCTGGGCGGCGCGCGGACCATCTGCTGGGCGTTGCTGCTCTCGCTGCCCGTCACCGTGCCCGTCGCGGTCGTCGCCGCCGTGGCCGCTCCTCCGCGCGCCGACGCGGTCGCCTGGTCGGCGTTCGGCTACCTCACGGCGGTCTCCATGTTCCTGGGCTTCTTCGCCTGGTACGCGGGCCTGGCCCGGGGCGGCGTCGCCCAGGTCGGCCAGATCCAGCTCGCGCAGCCGGTGCTCACCCTGGCCTGGTCGGCGCTGCTGCTCGGCGAGGCCGTCACCACCGCCTCCGTCGCGGCGGCGCTGGTGGTGCTGGCGTGCGTCGTGCTGACCCAACGCACCCGCGCCGGGTCACCGGCACCCGTGGCCCGGAAGGTCTGACCCGGCGCACCGGCGTCGAGACCCGACCCACCGCGAACTCGCCGAGGGGTGCCGGCCGGCGAGCCGGGGCCTGACGCCGGCGCTCGTGACCGGCCGGCAGCTCGGCCGGGTCGATGCGGCCGGACCGGCCGGTCGGGGATGGCTACGCTGACCGCATGGCAGACACCCCGCCCGGCGCGCCCCTGCCGTCGCCGACCGCGCCCGCCGTCCCGTCGCCGGTCGGGGCCGGGCCCCGGATGCCGCTGCGGCGGCTGGGGTGGCGAAGGGCCGTGGTGCTGGCCGGCACCGTGCTGTTCATCGCGGCCTGCGCGCTGTTCATGGTCTTCACGCTGGGCGAGAACCTCGGCGTCGAGGCGCTGCTGATCGGCGTCGTCGCCGCGATCCTCCCGGTCCCGGTGCTGGTGGGCTGTTTCCTCTGGCTCGACCGCTACGAACCGGAACCCCTGAAGTACCTGGTCTTCTGTTTCGCCTGGGGGGCGTTCGTCTCCACCGCCGCCTCGCTGACCGTCAACGAGTTCTCCGCCGGGCTGTTCGAGGACTGGGGGCTGCCGACCGCGCTGACGGCGGTGCTGGTCGCGCCGTTCATCGAGGAGCTGACCAAGGCCCTCGGGCCGATCCTGCTGCTGATCTTCCGCCGCCGGGAGATCTCCGGGATCACCGACGCCCTGGTCTACTGCGGGCTCTCCGCCGTCGGGTTCGCGATGGTGGAGAACATCCTCTACCTGGGCGGCTACGGCTACGCCACCGGCGTGGAGCGCTATGGGCCGGCGACCGGCACCCAGCAGGTCATCGCCATCTTCATCGTCCGGATCCTGCTCTTCGGCTTCGCCCACCCGCTCTTCACCTCCATGACGGGGGTGGGGCTGGGCATCGCCGCGCGCGCCGCCAGCCGGTGGGTCCGCGTGCTCGCCCCACTCGCCGGCCTGCTCCTGGCGATGATGCTGCACGGGCTGTGGAACCTGCTGCCGACGCTCACCCAGGCCACCGGCCAGACACTGATCATGCTGTACGGCTTCATCGGCGTGATGGTGCCGGTCTTCTTCGCCATGGTCGGGCTCGCCCTGTGGCTGCGGGCCTGGGAGGGGCGGCTCACCGAGCGGACCCTCCCCGACTACGTCCGGGCGGGCTGGCTCACCCCGCCCGAGGTGGCCGCGCTGAGCAGTCTGGGCCGGCGGCACGCGGCCCGGGTGTGGGCCAAGCGGGTGGCCGGCGACGGCGGCCTGAGGGCGATGCGCGGCTACCAGTTCGCGGCGACCCGGCTGGCGCTGCTGCGCGACGGCGCGCTGCGCGGCCTGGACCGGCGCCCCGCGGACCGGGAGCGCTCCGCGCAGGAGGAACGGGAGCTGCTGGAGGCGATCGGCGCGTACCGGTCGTTCTTCGTGGGCCGCGACCCGCAGGTGCCGGCGGGGATCTGGGACGGGCAGCGCTACCACCTGCGCTTCCCGGACGGCACGCAGCGCTCGGTCGAGGCGCCCGACGAGCCGGTGGTGCCGATCCCCGTGGTGCTCGTCCCACCGCCGCCCCCGGCGCACCCGGCCGGTTTCGGCCCGCCCGGCTGGTACGGCCAGCGCCCACCGGCGCCGTGGCCCCCCGGGCACCCCTGACGCGGGCCGCCCGTCGAGCCCTGACCCGACGCCGGGGCCGCCCGTCGAGGCCGGCCCCGGTCGTCAGGTCATGAGGCTGGTGAGGAAGTCACCGAGGCCCTGCGCCATCGCCATCAGCCCCGCCCCGATCGCCTTGAACATCTCCGCCGCGCCGTCCGGCCGGAAGGCCATGAAGTAGATCAGGAACGCGACGCTTCCCCACAGCAGAATCTTCTTCACGAGTACCGGCATCGTCCCTCCCCAGGGCCGGTGGTGCGGCTGGCTTCCCGGCCGGGGACGACGCAAACGGCACCAGCGCCCTCATCCGGGCGGGCGGGGCGGGGGACAGGGGTCAGAGATAGAGGCCGGTGGAGTCGTTCTCGACCCGCTCGGCTGCCACGGCGTGCACGTCGCGCTCGCGCAGCAGGACGTACCCGCGGCCGTGCAGTTCGACCTCGGAGCGGTCGTCGGGGTCGAAGAGGACCCGGTCGCCCGAGACGATGGCGCGCACGTTCGGCCCCACCCCCACGGCGGTGGCCCAGGCCAGGCGCTTGCCCACGGCGGCGGTCGCCGGGATCACGATGCCGGCGGTCGAGCGTCGCTCACCCTCGCTGCCCTCCATCCGCACCAGCACGCGGTCGTGCAGCAGGCGGATCGGCAGCCCGGAGTCGAGATTCTGGTCGGCGGTCACGCCGGAAACGCTACCGTGTCCCGGTCGGCCCCCCGTGGGGCGGTTACGCGCCGGGGGCCGGGGGCAATGGGTGGCGGACCTGCCCTACGGTGGCGTCGTCGGACGTATCCTGTCCGCCCACCGGCGTGGGCGAGCCGGTTCTCATGCCAGGAGGTGCGCTTGAGCCGCTTCGAGCAGATACGCGGACGGCTCCGTCGCGCGTACGAGTCGGGCCGGGAGGCGGCGCGCACACGGCGCACGGACCCGGCCGACGATCCCGAAACGGCCGGCGTGGCCTCGCCGACGTCCCCCGGCCCGGTGGCGGCGTCGTCCGCGACCGTGGTCGGCGCCCCGCCGCCCGGGGCGATGCACAACTCGACCGCCAGCCGGGACGACGCGGACGTGCCGCACGCGTTGCGGATCGCCGCCGCCTGGTCCTGGCGGCTGATCGTGATCGGCGTCGTGGCCTGGGCGCTTCTGAAGATCGTCGGCACCGTCCGGATCGTGGTCATCCCTCTGGCCGTCGCCCTGCTGCTCTCGGCGTTGCTCGCGCCGGCGGTCGGCTGGCTGCTGCGGGCCCGCCTCCCCCGGTCCCTGGCGACGGCGGTGGTCCTGGTGGGCGGCCTGGCCGGGGTGATCGGCACGCTGACGCTGGTGGTGAACGAGTTCATCCAGGGCGTGCCGGAGCTGAGCAAGAAGTCCTCGGAGGGCGTCCGGCAGATCCAGGACTGGCTGAAGACCGGCCCGCTGCACCTCTCCGACGGCCAACTCGACAACTACATCGAGGAGGGCCAGAAGTGGATCAACAACAACACCGAGAGGTTCACCAGCGGCGCCCTCTCCACGGCCGCCACGCTGGCTGAGGTGCTGACCGGCACGCTGCTGGTGCTCTTCGCCACCTTCTTCTTCCTGCGCGACGGCAACAAGATCTGGCGCTTCCTGGTCCGGCTGCTGCCGGTGGCCGCCCGCTGGAAGGTCGACGACGCCGGGCGGGCGTCCTGGTCGACCCTGGTCGCCTACGTCCGGGCGACCGTGCTGGTCGCCTTCATCGACGCGGTCGGCATCGGCGTCTTCCTGGTCATCTTCGACATCCCGTTCGCCTTCCCGCTCGCCGCGCTGGTCTTCCTGGGGGCGTTCATCCCGATCGTCGGGGCGACCCTGTCGGGCGTCGTCGCGGTCCTGGTGGCGCTCGTCGACAGCGGCCCCGTGACCGCGCTGATCATCCTCGGCGCGGTGATCGGGGTGCAGCAGGTGGAGGGGCACCTCCTCCAGCCGCTGATCATGGGCCGGGCGGTGGCCATCCACCCGCTCGCCGTCATCATCGGCATCGCGGCCGGCGTGGTGCTCGCCGGGATCACCGGCGCGCTGGTCTCGGTGCCGCTGATCGCCGTGCTCAACACGGCTGTCCGCCGGCTCGCCGCCCGCACCGTCCCGGACACCCCGCCCGACGCGGTCGTGGTGGCCTCCCAGGCCCCCTGACCCCGCGCGGGGCGCGACCCCCACAGCCGCCGAGAGGGCGGTCTCCCCACCGGGGGAGGCCGCCCTCCCGGCGTCGCAGGCCCGGGCCGGCCAGGGCAGGGTCGAGGCCGACGGGGCGGGTCGCCTGGGTCAGGTCTTGGCGAGGCGTTCGAGGGCGCCGCGGGCGACCTCGGGCCGGGTGGTGTACCAGAACGGCGGGAGCGACCGGCGCAGGAACGCCCCGTAGCCCCGGGCGGTCTCCAGGCGCGAGTCGAGCACCGCCACCACGCCCTTGTCGCCCGTCGACCGGATCAGCCGCCCCACCCCCTGGGCGAGGCGGATCGCGGCGATCGGCACGCTGACGGCCGCGAAGCCCGACCCGCCGCCGGCGTCCACGGCCGCGGCCCGCGCCGCCGCCAGCGGCTCGTCCGGCCGGGGGAAGGGCAGCCGGTCGATGACCACCAGCTGGCAGGAGTCGCCCGGCACGTCGACGCCCTGCCAGAGCGACATCACCCCGAACAGGCAGCTGGACTTCTCCTCGCGGAACCGGCGTACCAGCAGCGGAAGCGCCTCCTCGCCCTGCAGCAGGACCGGCAGGTCGGTCCGTGCGCGCAGCAGCTCCGCCGCCTGCTGCGCGGCCCGTCGGGAGGAGAAGAGGCCGAGCGTACGCCCGCCGAGCGCGGTGACCAGCGCGAGCAGTTCCTCACCGGCTGCGTCGGGCAGCCCGGAGACGCTGGGTCGGGGCAGGTGCGCGGCGACGTAGAGGATGCCCTGCCGGGGGTAGTCGAACGGCGAGCCCACGTCGAGGGAGCGCCAGCCCGGCCCCGAGGTGGCCGGTGCCCCGGCCGGACCGGCCACCGGGCCGCCCTCGGCCGACCCGGTGCCGTCCGCCGGCCCGGTGCCGCCCGTGCGCTTGGCGGACCGGGCGGCCAGGGCGGCGGCGGCCGGGGACGGCGGGTCGGCCGGGGCGGCCTCCAGGCCCAGCGCCCGGGCCACCGTGTCGAACCGGCCGCCCAGCGTCAGCGTCGCCGAGGTGGCGACCACCGTGCGCTCGTCGTACAGGTGGGTGGCGAGCGTGCCGGCGACCGAGAGCGGCGCGACCACCAGAGCCCGACGGCCGGTGTTGTCGTTCTTCTCCACCCAGGCGACGTCGTGGTCGGCCTCCTCCAGCAGCCGCTGCGCGGTGGCGGAGAGTTCGTCGAGCACCGCCTTGGCCTGCTGCTTGCGCACCGGGTCCGGGTCGTCGGACTTGACCTCGCCGATAGCGTCGAGCGCCGCCCGGGTGGCCGCGTCCAGCAGGGTGCACGCCTCGCGCAGCACGGACGGCAGCCCCGACGTGATCCGCCCGGCCGGCGCCTCGGCCAGCCCGACCGCCAGGGCGTCGCCGGCCGCGGTGAGCGACTCGGCGACGTCCGGCCGCAGCAGCGGGCGGGCCCGCTTCGCGGAGCGGTCGATCAGCTCCGGCACCAGCTCGGCCTGCGCCGCCGAGGAGACCCGGTCGGCCAGCTCGTGCGCCTCGTCGACGATGAGCAGCTTGTGCGGCGGCACGATGTGCCGGCCGGCGAGCATGTCCACCGCGAGCAGGCTGTGGTTGGTGACCACGATGTCGGCCTCCCGCGCGCGGGCCCGGGACGCCTCCGCGAAGCACTCCGCGCCGAACGGGCAGCGGGACGCGCCGACACACTCCCGGGCCGGCATGGAGACCAGCCGCCAGGCCTGGTCGTCGACGCCCGGGTCCAGCTCGTCCCGGTCGCCGGTGTCGGTCTTCTCCGCCCAGTCGCGCAGCCGCTGGACCTGCTTGCCGAGCCGGCCCGCCTCGCCGAGCCACCTGGTGCCGCCGCCGGGGCGCGCGGCCGGGGCGTCGAAGAGCGTGTCCTCCGGCTCGTCCTCGGTGGAGTTGTCCAGCCGGGCCAGGCAGAGGTAGTGGTGCCGCCCCTTCAGCACCGCGAAGGTGGGCCGCCGGCCGAGTACCGGCTCCACGGCGTCGGCGAGCCGGGGCAGGTCGTGGTCGACCAGTTGGGACTGCAACGCCAGGGTGGCCGTGGAGACCACCACCGGACCGTCCACCGTCAGCGCGGGCGTCAGGTAGGCCAACGACTTGCCGGTGCCCGTGCCGGCCTGCACCAGCAGGTGCTCCCGCTCCTGCACGCACTCCTCGATGGCGGTCGCCATCTGCTGCTGGCCGGGCCGCGCCGCCCCGCCGGGCACCGCGCCGACCGCGGCGGCGAGCAGTTCCACCCCGCTCGGGCGGGCGCCCCGCCGCCGGCCTCCGGTGCGGGGCGAGGGGGCGGCGGAACCGGTGGCGAGGCGCGGAGTCACCGTGCGACGGTACCCGCCGTCCCCGACACCGGCCGCGCCGATCCGGGGCGTGGCGTCGTCACGGTACGGTCTCCCGTCGACCGCGTCCGGTTACTTCCGTGCGGCGACGGATGGGCGGTATCGGTTAGGGTGCGACTCATGCCGAGCGACGTGGTCCGCGTGATCTACCGCAAGTACGACGGCAGCGCCCACCGTGACTACCCGGCCCGCCGCCTCGCCGAGGACGACCTCGGCGTCTGGCTCGGCGTCACCGAGGGCACGAAGTCCGTCTACCACGGCCGCCCGTCGGTGGAGCGGATCCCGTTCGTCCTCCTGGTGCCGCACCACGCCTGGTGGACCGGCATGTTCAACCCGCCGCCGCGCACCAGCGAGGTCTACTGCGACATCGCCAGCCCGGCCCGCTGGGAGAACGACGACACCGTCCACCTCATCGACCTCGACCTGGACGTGGTGCGCCGCCGGACGACCGGCCTGGTGGAGCTGCGCGACGAGGACGAGTTCGCCGAGCACCGGGCCCGCTTCGGCTACCCCGACGACGTGGTGGCGCAGGCCGAGGCGGCGGCCCGGTGGCTCCTCGACGCGCTCGGCGACGGCGTCGAGCCGTTCGCCTCGTCGTACCGGAAGTGGCTGGCCCTGGTCGTCTGACCGGGCGGCGCGACCCGCCCGACGGACCCCGTCGGGACAGGCGCCGGGGGTCACCAGCGCGGCGGCCAGCCGTCGTCGCCCGTCAGCGGCGGCAGGTCACCCAGCTTCTCCGGATTGAGCTGGTGGAAGAGCCCGGTAACCCGGCCCTCGTCCACCGCGAGGGCGGCGACGACCCGCAGCGGCCGGCCGTCCGAGTGCCGGCTCTCCAGGTGCAGGCCCTCCACGCCGTCGACCAGCACCCGGCGGGCGCGCAGCGTGCCGCCGTACCGGCCGGCCCGACCGAACAGGCCCAGGACGAAGCGGGCCACCGCGTCGGCGCCGAGCACCGGGCGCCGGGCCGCCGGGAAGTGGCCGCCGCTGTCGCCGATGGCCACCACGTCGGGGGCGAGCACCCGCACCAGGGCCGCCAGGTCGCCCGACTCGACGGCGGCCACGAAGGCGGCGAGCACCCGGCGCTGCTCGACCGCGTCGGCGGTGTGCCGGGGCGCGTCGGACCCCTGCACCGCCCGGCGCGCCCGGGACGCGAGCTGGCGGGCGGCGGCGTCGCTCGTGGCGAGCACCTCGGCGATCCGGGAGAACGGCACGGCGAAGACGTCGTGCAGCACGAAGGCGACCCGCTGCTCCGGCGCGAGCCGCTCCAGCACCACCATCAGTGCGGTGCCGACCTGGTCGGCGCGGACCGCCCGCTCGGCGGGGTCGGGCGCGAAGCCGTCGAGGCGCGGGCCCTCGTCGAGCGGCGTCACCACGGGCTCCGGCAGCCACTGGCCGGGGTACGCCTCCCGCCGCACCCGCGCCGAGCGGAGCACGTCGAGGCAGATCCGGGCGCAGGCGGTGGTGAGCCAGGCGCCGAGGTGCCGGATCTCGGCGCGGGCCGCCGGGTCGGCGAGCGCGGCGGCGTACCGCAGCCAGGTCTCCTGCACGGCGTCCTCCGCCTCGCTGCGGCTGCCGAGCATTCGGTGGGCCACCGCCAGCAGCCGCCCCCGCTCGGCCTCGAACTCCGCCACCAGATCCCCCACGGTGCCCCCGCCCCTGTGCCGCGACGCCCTGCTGCGCCCACCCGCCCCGATTCTCGCCCCCTCGACACCCGCACCCGAAGGAGCGGGGGCGGACCGCGCCGGCACGCCGGCCGAGACGCAGCCGATCATGCAGTCGTGGTGCCCCACGTAAGGGGCGAAGTGGTGTGTACCGCCCACCACAGGTGCATGATCGCGGGCGGGGTGGGGGTGTGGGCGGGGTGGGTTGGGGGGCGGGGTGGGCGGATCTGGGTGATGATCCGGGGATGCGAGCGACTGAGGTGGGCGGCGTGGACCGTGAAGGCGTGGACCGGGGCGGTGGGGTCGTGGGGCCGGTCGGGGGCGCCATGCGGGACCTGCTCCGGCTGGCGCCGGGCGGGGCGGTCGACCTGCGGGCCGTGGATCCCCGGTCGACGCCCGGGCTGCCCGGTCCGGACGAGACCGGCGGCCGGCGCAAGGAGTGGGCCCGTGGCCAGGTCACGCTGATCGGCGCGGAGCTGGGCAGGCAGCAGGAGATGCTCTTCGCCGACGCGAAGGCACGGGAGGCGGGCCGGCCGGCCGGTACGCGGCAGGAGGGCGCGGCCGCCGGCCGCCGGGTGCTGCTGGTGCTCCAGGCGATGGACTGCGGCGGCAAGGACGGGACCGTCAAGCGCGTGGCCGGCGCGATGAACCCGCTGGGCCTGCACGTCCGCTCGTTCGGGCCTCCCACCCCCGAGGAGCTGCAGCACGACTTCCTGTGGCGGATCCGGCGGGCGCTCCCGCCGCCCGGCCAGGTGGGGGTCTTCAACCGCTCGCACTACGAGGACGTGCTCGTGGCGCGCGTCGAGTCGCTGGTGCCCGAGCCGGTCTGGCAGGCCAGGTACGACGAGATCAACGCGTTCGAGCGGGAGCAGGTGGACGCCGGCGTGGCCCTGGTGAAGGTGATGCTGCACATCTCGTACGCCGAACAGGGCCGGCGGCTGCTGGAGCGGCTGGACGAGCCGCGCAAGCACTGGAAGTACGACCCCTCGGACATCGACGCCCGTGCCCGCTGGGACGACTACCAGGCCGCGTACGCCGAGGCTCTGAGCCGGTGCGGCACGGACGCCGCGCCCTGGTACGTGGTGCCGGCGGACCGCAAGTGGTACCGCGACTGGGCCGTCGCGCACCTGCTCCGCGAGACGTTCGACACCCTCGATCTCGGGTATCCGCCTGCCGGCTTCGACGTCCGGCGCGAACGGGAGCGGCTGCTGGGACCCGAGAGAACGTCGTAGGTGAACAACGGGTGAACGACTGGTGAATGCGGTCTGATCAGGGGGAGGCCGCCGAATTCCCGCTGTGGTCGTTTTCTAGCATTCCCAGGCGGGCACCCTCCGGGCGGCCGCCACCCTTCCACCGACACGACGAGGTCCGTGCTGTGAAGTTTTCCTTCCGCCCGAACGAGGGCGCCTTCTACGAGCTCTTCACCAGGGCCGCACAGAACCTGGTGAAGGGCACCGAGCTGCTCAACGAGCTGGCCCTTCCGGGGGTGGAGGTGCAGTCGGTCAGCGAGCGGCTCACCGAGGTGGAGCACGACAGCGACCAGATCACCCACGAGCTGTACAAGAAGATCAACTCCACCTTCATCACGCCGTTCGACCGGGAGGACATCTACCGGCTCGGGTCGCTGCTGGACGACGTGATGGACCACCTCGAGGCGGTCGGGAACCTGCTCTACCTCTACGGCCTGACCAAGCTCCCCTCGCTGCCCCGCGAGATGCACGAGATGGTCAACGTGCTGGACGCGCAGGCCAAGCTCACCGCCGACGCCATGCCGCGGCTGAAGTCGATGAAGGACCTCGAGGACTACTGGATCGAGTGCAACCGCCTGGAGAACGACGGCGACCAGGTGTACCGGATGCTGCTGGTCCGCCTCTTCTCCGGCGAGTACGACGCCCTGACCGTGCTGAAGATGAAGGAGGTCGCCGACGAGCTGGAGGCCGCCTGCGACGCCTTCGAGCACGTGGCGAACACCGTCGAGACCATCGCGGTCAAGGAGTCCTGATCCTGTGAGTCCCGAACTCATCGCCGTGCTGGCGGTGATCGCGGTGGCGTTGGCGTTCGACTACACCAACGGCTTCCACGACGCCGCCAACGCGATCGCGACCAGCATCTCCACCCGGGCGCTCACACCCCGGGTGGCCCTGGCCATGGCGGCGGTCGGCAACTTCATCGGCGCCCACTTCGGCGCCGAGGTCGCCAAGACCGTCGGCAGCGGCCTGGTGCAACTACCCACCGGCACGGCGAGCCTCGGCATCGTCTTCGCCGGCGTGATCGGCGCGATCGTCTGGAACCTGGTCACCTGGTACTTCGGCCTGCCGTCGTCCTCGTCGCACGCGTTGATCGGCGGCCTGGTCGGTTCGACCGTCGCGGCGTCCGGCACGGTGCTGTGGACCGGCATCGGGGAGAGCGTGATCATCCCGATGGTGCTCTCGCCCATGGTGGGCTTCCTGCTCGGCTACATCGTCATGATCGCCGTGCAGTGGATCTTCCGGAACGGCCACCCGGGCAAGCTCAACCGGGGCTTCCGCTGGGCGCAGACCGCGTCCGCCGCCGCCATGTCGGTCGGCCACGGCATGCAGGACGCCGCCAAGACCATCGGCATCGTGGTGCTCGCCCTCTACGTCGGCGGCTACCAGGACGACCCCAGCTTCATCCCCGAGTGGGCCTTCTGGACGTCGGCCGCCGTGCTGGCCGCCGGCACGTACGCCGGTGGCTGGCGGATCATCCGGACCCTGGGTCGCAAGATCATCGACCTGCGGCCGCCGGAGGGCTTCGCCGCCGAGACCGTGGCCAGCGGCGTGCTCTACTTCAACGCCCTGGTCCTCGGCGCGCCGATCTCGACGACCCACACGATCACCTCGGCGATCATGGGCGTCGGCGCCACCAAGCGGCTCTCCGCCGTCCGCTGGGGCGTGGCCGGCAACATCGTCGGCGCGTGGATCCTCACCTTCCCGGCCGCCGGCTCGATCGGCGCCCTGATGTACTTCCTGGTCCGCCCCCTGTTCAGCTGACGCAGGCGAAGGGGCCCCCGGCGACGAGGGGCCCCTTCTCCGTTCTGCCGTCAGGAGTAGGAGACGCCGATCTGGGCGCGGATGGAGTCGAGCAGCGCCATCACCTCCAGCGTGGCGGCGTGCGGGACCAGGGGGCTCTCCAGCAGGCCCTCGGCGAGGCAGCGCTGGACCTCGGCGGCCTCGTGCTGGTAGCCGCCGCCGACCAGCTCGTCGGTGATCGTCTCCGGCTCGGCGCCCGCGCGGTGCAGGGTCGCCGAGCCGGGGCGGAAGAACGGCTCGGGCAGGTCGATCCGGCCGGTGGTGCCGGTGATCGAGGCGACCGGCGCGGTCGCCCCGACCATGCCGCAGCTCAGCGTGGCGACCGCCCCCGAGTCGTAGCCGAGGACGATCCCGGTGTTCTCGTCCACCCCCTCGGGGCTCAGCCGCGCCCAGGACCGGACGTGGTCGGGCACGCCGAGCAGCAGGTGGGCCAGGCTGACCGGGTAGACGCCGAGGTCGAGCAGGGCGCCGCCGCCGAGCGTCCGGGCCCGCATCCGGTGCTCAGGCGGGAACGGCCCGGCCAACCCGAAGTCGGCCCGCACGCCGGTCACCGTGCCGATCGCGCCATCCGTGACCAGCCCGCAGAGCCGGCGTACGAGCGGGTTCGTCCGCATCCACATGGCCTCCATCAGGAAGACCCCGGCCGCGTGGGCGGTGTCGACCAGCTCGACGCTGGTCGCCAGGTCGAGGGTGAACGGCTTCTCCAGCAGCACCGCCCGGCCGGCCGCGAGGCAGGTCATGGCCGCCTCGTGGTGCGCGGCGTGCGGGGTGGCGACGTAGACGACGTCCAGCTCGTCGTCCGCGGCGAGTTCCGCCCAGGAGGCGTACGCCCGCGGCACGCCGTGCCGGGCCGCGAACCGCTGCGCGCTCTCGGCGGTGCGGGAGCCGACCGCCGCGAGTTCGGCGCCCGGGACCAGGCGCAGATCCTCGGCGAAACGGGCGGCGATGTTGCCGGTGGCCAGGATGCCCCATCGAGTCATGCCGGCCACGCTAGCGAAGATCACCCGACGGCGGCGGGGGCGATCCACCCGTCGGGAACTAGGCTCGGCGCATGACGATCGACGCCGACGGCTTCCCCGCACCCCCGGCGCTCGTGGAGCACGCCCGCCGCTTCCGCGCCGAGGGCGGCACCCCGGCGGCGCCCCGGGTCGCGGCAACCGTGCTGCTGCTCCGCCCCGCCGGCGACGACTTCGAGGTCTACCTGATCCGACGGGTCGCCGCGATGGCCTTCGGCGGGATGTACGCCTTCCCCGGCGGCGGGGTCGACCCCTCGGACTCGCAGGCGCACCTGGACTGGGCCGGCCCGTCGCCGGCCGGGTGGGGTGAGCGGCTGGGGCTGACCCCCGAGGCCGCGCAGGCGGTCGTCTGCGCCGCCGCCCGGGAGGTCTTCGAGGAGGCCGGGGTCCTGCTCGCCGGCCCCGACGCACAGACCGTGGTCGGCGACGTGAGCGGTGACGACTGGGAGGCCGACCGGGTGGCGCTGGAGCAGCGCCGGGGCGGCTTCGCGGACCTGCTCGCCCGGCGCGGGCTCACCCTCCGGTCGGACCTGCTGCTGCCGTGGAGCCGGTGGATCACGCCGGAGTTCGAGCCGCGCCGCTTCGACACGTACTTCTTCGTGGCCCTGCTGCCCGAGGGGCAGCGGACCCGGGACGTCTCCGGCGAGGCCGACCACACCCTGTGGGCCCGCCCGGCGGACGCCCTGGCCCGGGCGGAGGCCGGCGAGCTGACCATGCTCCCGCCCACCCTGGTGAACCTGGCCCAGGTGGCGGCCGGCGGCGACCTGGCCGGCGTCGCCCGCGCGGCGGCGACCCGGGACGCGGCCACCCCGGTCACGCCCCGCCTCGACGTGCCCGCGACCGGCGAGCCCCGGTTCGTGCTGGGCTGACCGTGGTCGTCGCGTGCGCGCAGGCCGGCGCGGCTAGGCCACGAAGATGCAGAACGGGTGACCGGACGGGTCCGCGAACACGTACAACGGCTCGTCGGGGTCGTCGGTCCGGTCGAGCAGAAGCTCCGCGCCCAGGGCCTCGGCCCGCTCCCGCTGCCTCTCCAGTTCGGACGCGTTCGGGACCGTGAGGTCGAGGTGCAACTGCATCGGCACGTCGTGCCGGGGCCAGGTGGTCCGGGGCAGACGATCGACAAGTTGGAAGGCGAGCTTGGCCGCTCCGTCGGAGTCTCGGAGCACGAGCCAGTCCCGGTCGTCGGCCGTCCCGTCCGTCGGTGGTTCGTCACCGGGTCGGTACCGCAGCCCGAGCAGCCGCCGGTAGAACTCGGCGAGCTCCCGGGGGTTCGTGCTGTCGAGCACGGTCTGCAGCAACCGGGGGTATTCCGACATTCCCGTCCTCCACAGCGACCGTAGGCGTTTTTCGACTCTAGGGCAGATCCCTTCCCCGCCCGGGCTCGCCACGGCCCGGGCGGGGAAGGGAAGGGCCCCTTCCCCGCAGGAGAAGCGGGAGAAGGGGCCACTGCCCCGCCGCTCAGCCGAAGCGGCCGGTGATGTAGTCCTCGGTCTTCTTCACGCCGGGGTTGCTGAAGATCTTCTGCGTGTTGTCGTACTCGATGAGGCGGCCCGGGTCGCCGGTCTTCTCGATCGAGAAGAAGGCGGTCCGGTCCGAGACGCGGGCGGCCTGTTGCATGTTGTGCGTGACGATGATGATGGTGAACTTGTCCTTGAGCTGGAACATCAGGTCCTCGATGGCCAGCGTGGAGATCGGGTCGAGCGCCGAGCAGGGCTCGTCCATCAGCACCACCTGCGGCTCGACGGCGATGGTCCGGGCGATGCAGAGCCGCTGCTGCTGACCGCCGGAGAGCCCGGCGCCGGGCTTGCCCAGCCGGTCCTTCACCTCGTCCCAGAGGTTGGCCGAGCGCAGCGCCCGCTCGGCCGCCTCCTCCAGGATCGACTTCCTGCGTACGCCGTTGAGCCGCAGCCCGGCCACCACGTTCTCGAAGATGCTCATGGTGGGGAACGGGTTCGGCCGCTGGAAGACCATGCCGATCATGCGCCGGACGGCGGTGACGTCCACGTCCCGGTCGTAGATGTCCTGGTCGTCGATGGTGAGGCTGCCCTCGACCCGGGCACCGGGGAGCACCTCGTGCATCCGGTTGATCGACCGCAGGAAGGTGGACTTGCCGCAGCCGGACGGGCCGATCAGGGCGGTCACCGTCTTCGGCTCGACCGTCAGGTTGATGTTCTCGATCGCCTTGAAGGCGCCGTAGTAGGCGGTGACGCTCGAGGCTTCGATGCGCTTGGCCATGGTGGTGGTACCTCCGGGGTTCATCGGCCGAGCCGGTTGCGACGGGCCAGCAGCTTCGCCGCGACGGTCAGGATCAGCACGAGGGCGACCAGGGTGAGTGCGGCGGTCCACGCCCGCGCCGGCGCGTACCTCGACGCGTCACCGGCCTGCTGGTAGACGAAGAGGGCCAGCGACGACTGGTTGTTCTCGAACGGGTTGAAGTTGATCGCCGCGCCGCCGCCGGCGACGAGCAGCACCGGGGCGGTCTCGCCGGCCGCTCGGGCGATGGCGAGCATGACGCCGGTGACGATGCCCGGCAGGGCGGTCGGCAGTACGACCCGCAGGATGGTCTTCCACTTCGGCACGCCGAGGGCGTACGCCCCCTCGCGCAGCGGCGCCGGGACGAGACGCAGCATCTCCTCGGTGGAGCGGACCACGGTGGGCAGCATCAGCACGCTGAGCGCGAGCGCGGCGGCGAAGCCGGAGAAGCTGGGCCGCCCGTCGTTGAACCACGGCGAGACGATCAGCACCCAGAAGGCCAGCACGAACAGGCCGGCGACGATCGACGGGATGCCCGTCATCACGTCGACGAAGAACCGGATCGCGGCGGCGAAGCGGCCCCGGCCGTACTCGACGATGTAGATCGCGCAGAGGATGCCGAGCGGGACGGTGATCAGGGTGGCGACGCCGACCTGCTGGAGCGTGCCGACGATCGCGTGGTACGCGCCGCCGTTCGCATCCCGCGCGCCGATGTTGTTCATCGAGGTGAGGAAGAAGTCGGCGTCCAGCCGCTCGGCGCCCTTGCTGACCAGCGTCCAGACCACCGAGGCCAGCGGCAGGACGGCCAGCACGAACGCGGAGTGGATCAGCGCGCTCCAGGTGCGGTTGCGCGCCGACCGCCGCCCCTCCACCCTGTTGGCGGCGGCGAACAGGCCGGCCAGGTAGAGCAGCGCGGCGACCACCACGACCAGCACCGGGCCGCCGGTGCCGGTGCCGTACACGAACGCGGCGGCGACCAGGATCGCGGCTGCCGCGATGGCCGGCGCGGCGTACCTCGGCAGGCGCCGGGCCCGCAGCGTGGGCGGCTGGGCCGGCGGACGGGTGCGGTGCGACGTGAGAGTGGTGGTCATGCGGCCGACTCCGTGAACTCCCGGCGGCGGTGGATGATCGCCCGCGCCGTGATGTTGACGATCAGCGTGATGGCGAAGAGCACGAGGCCCGAGGCGATGAGCGCGCCCCGTCCCGTGTCGTTCGCCTCGCCGAACGTGTTGGCGATGTTGGCGGCGATGGTGTTGCCGCCGCTCTCGATGAGGTTGAACGAGATGCCGAAGGTGATGCCGAGGGTCATCGCCAGGGCGATGGTCTCGCCGAGCGCCCGGCCCAGACCGAGCATCACCGCGGCGACGATGCCGGGCCGCCCGTACGGCAGCACCGCGGTGCGGATCATCTCCCAGCGGGTGGCGCCGAGGGCGAGGGCGGCCTCCTCGTTGGCGGTCGGGGTCTGCAGGAACACCTCGCGGGAGAGCGAGGTGATGATCGGCAGCACCATGATCGCCAGGACCAGCGCGCCCAGCATGATGGACTTGCCGAACGGGCCGTCGCCGCCGAAGATCGGGATCCAGCCGAAGTACGTGTTCAGCCAGGTCGAGAAGTTCCGCACCGGGTCGATGAAGACGTCGCGGCCCCAGAGGCCGAAGACCACGCTCGGCACCGCGGCCAACAGGTCGATCAGGAAGCCCAGGGCGGTGCCGAGGCGGCGCGGCGCGTAGTGGGACAGGTAGAGCGCGATGCCCAGGGCGACCGGCACCGCGATGAGCAGGGCCAGCGCGGAGCTGAGCACGGTGCCGAAGGCGAGCGCCCCGATGCCGAACTTGGGTTCCGCGTCGTTCGGGAACCAGCCTTCGAACGTCCAGAAGCTCTCGGTGTTGGCCCGCAGCGCCGGCACCGCCTTGGCGACCAGGAAGACCGCGATCGCCGCGATGACGACCAGGACGGTGGTGCCGGCGGCCAGGGTGAGACCACGGAAGGCCCGTTCGGCGCCGAACGCCCGGGCCCGGGGCAGCGCGCCGCCGCCGCCCAGGCCGGCTCCGCCCGGCGTACGGGTGCTGACTGGTGCCTCGACCACACGCGCCGAGGCACCGGCGGGCCGGTCGTGACCGTCGGTCACGCTGGTCCCGCCGGTGCCGGCGTGGGCCGAGCGGTGAGGGGTTTCACCCATCTGCTCGCTCGCTTCGGGTTGAGGTGGTGGTGGTGTCGGTGCGGCCGGCTCAGGCGAGGTTCTTGACCGCGGCCTCGACCTTGGTGCGGACCGTCTCGGGCAGCGGGGCGTAGCCCAGCTCGGTCAGGTCGGCCTGGCCCGCGGGGCTCGCGGCGTGGCCGAGGAAGCCCTTGACCAGCGGGAGCTTGTCGGCGGCGAGGCCCTTGGTGCAGACGATCTCGTAGGTCACCAGGACGATCGGGTAGGCCCCGGCCTCCTTGGTGTTGTAGTCGATCTTCATCTTCAGGTCGTCGCCCTGGCCGACCACCTCGGCGCCGGCGATGGTCTTGCCGGCCGACTCGGCGGTCAGCTCGGCGAACTCGCCCGCGCCGTTGCCGACCTTGGCGGTCTTCAGGCCGCCGTTCTCGGCGTACGACCACTCGACGTAGCCGATGGTGCCGTCCTGGCCCTTGATCGCGCTGGCCACGCCGTCGGACTTCGCCGCGCCGGTGCCGCCCGGGGCCTTCCACTCCTTGGCCTTGCCGAACGTCCAGTCGGACGCGGCGGTCTTGGTGAGGAAGTCGGTGAAGTTGTCGGTGGTGCCGGAGGAGTCCGAGCGGTGCACCGCGTTGATCGCGGTCGACGGCAGCTTGGCGTCCGGGTTGTCGGCCTTGATCGCCGGGTCGTCCCACTTGGTGACCTTGCCGGCGAAGATCTTCGCCAGGGTGGCCGGCTTGAGCCGGAGGTCGTCCACGCCGCTGACGTTGTAGGCGATGGCGACCGGGCCGATCACCATCGGCAGGTTGATCGCGGCGCCGCCGACGCACTTGGCGTCGGCCTGCGGCTGCTCCTCCTCCTTGAGGGCGGAGTCCGAGCCGGCGAAGTCGGCGGTGCCGGCGATGAAGGCCTGGATGCCGGCGCCCGAGCCGGAGGGCTCATAGTTGATCTTGGCGCCGGAGCACTTCTGCTGGTACGCCTTGATCCACTCGTCCATGGCGTTCTTCTGCGCCGACGAGCCCTGGGCGTTCAGCGTGCCGGTGGCGCAGTCGGCGGCGGCCGATCCGGAGGCGGAGGCGCTGCTCGCGGGCTCGTTGTTGTCCGAGCCGCATGCGCTGAGAGCGAGCGTCGCGGTAAGAGCGAGGCAGGCGAGGGTGCCGTGCCGCTGGAGCTTCACCTGAGGGGTTTCCCTTCACGTCTGACATCGCACCCGGATTGGGGCCCGGGGTGCCGGCGCTGACCGGCTGATCCAAAAGCTAGGAGCGCCAGGTAGCCGGTTCGCCGGTCGGAAGTGAACGGGGAGTGAACAGGTGCGGCAGCGCGGATGACCGCTCGCTGAGGGTGAGTTGTCCGTCGGGTGAACGCGGATGCGCCTGCCGGGGGTGCGGGCGGGCGTCGCGTCCCGGGCCCGGGGCGACGCGCCCCGGGCCCGTGGCGACGCGCCCCGGGCCCGTGGCGACGTCAGGCCGACTGGTAGTTGACGTGCGCCGACCAGCGGGCGAAGCCGAGCCGCTCGTAGAGCGCCACCGCCGCGGAGTTCGACTCGTCGACGTAGAGCATGACCCGGTCCAGGTCACGCTGGTCGCGCAGGTGCGCCAGGCCGGCCGCGGTCAGCGCGCGCCCCAGCCCACCACGGTGGGCCGACGGGTCCACGCCGAGGACGTAGACCTCGCCGATGCGGGCCGAGCCCGGTCGCTCGTGGACCTTCGTCCAGTGGAAGCCGAGCAGCCGGCCGGTGGAATCGTCGACGGCGAGCAGGAAGCCCTCCGGGTCGAACCACGGCTCGGCGAGGCGTACCCGCAGGTCGGCGGGGGACCAGCGACCCTGCTCCGGGTGCGCGGCGAAGGCCCGCGCGTTGAGCGCCAGCCACTCCTCGTCGTCGGCGCCGGGCCGGAAGGCGCGCAGCGTCACGCCGTCCGGCAGCGGGTGCTGCGGGACGGGGGCGGTCAGCGGCCGGCGTAACTGCCAGAGCACCCGGGCCCGGTGCAGGCCCAGGTCGACCGCGAGCGCGGCGGCCGAGGGATGGTCGCCGTGCGCCCAGACCCGCAGCGGACCGTCCGCCGCCGCCAGGACGCCCCGGGCCAGCGCCCGACCGGTCCCGCGCCGGCGGTACGCCGGGTGCACCACCAGCTCCACCCCGACCCCGGCGGCCGCGTCGGTGGTGTCCAGGTGCGCGTACCCGATCAGGGTGCCGTCGTCCGACCGGGCGGTCAGGTGCACGGCGGGCGCGTCCGGGTCGCGGAGCCGGAGCAGGACGTGCTCGTCGAAGGGGTCCGCCCCGTCCGCGTCGCCGGCGGCCCCGGCCAGGGTCGTCACGTCGGCGATCTCCGTGGGGCTGAGGCGGTCGGCCCGGGTCACCCGGCCGCCGCTCGCATCGGGGTTGCTCATGACGTCACCGTAGTCGGGTCCGCGCCCGGCGCCGCCGCGCTCGGACCGGTCGCCGGCTGCCCGGCGGACGTCCCGCGCGGGCGCGCGCGTCCACGTGCCGGCTCATGTCGCCCCGCGGGGCAGCGCCTCCACCTCGAACCGGCTGGTCAACTCCGGCAGGATGTGGTGCAACGCGTCCACCGTGCCCTGCCGGTCGCCGCCGGCGTCGTGCAGCAGCACGACCGAGCCGGGTACGACGCCCGCGACGACCGTCGCCGCGATCCGGCCGGCTCCCGGCACCTCCCAGTCCTCCGGGTCCACGGTCCAGTGCAGCGGCGTCATGCCGAGCTCGTGGGACACCGACACCACCTGGCCCGTCCACGCGCCGCCGGGCTGCCGGTAGTACGCGATCGGCGCGTCGGGCACCGCCGCCCGGATCGCCGCACTGGTGCGGAGCAGGTCCGCCCGGATGGCGCCGAGCGAGCGCTGGCCGAGGGTGACGTCGTGGTTCCAGCTGTGGTTGCACAGGGTGTGCCCGTCGGCCGCGATGGCCCGGATCAGGTCCGGGTGGCGCTGCGCGTTCTCGCCGACCACGCAGAAGGTGGCCCGCACCTGGTGCTGGCGGAGCAGGGCGAGCACCTGCGGGGTGTACTGCGGGTCCGGCCCGTCGTCGAAGGTCAGCGCGACCAGCGCGGTGCCGCTGGTGGTCTGCGTGCCGAACGGCCCGTCGGCCGGGCCCGGCTGCGGCGCGCCGTCGGGCCCGGTGTCGCCCTCCTGCCCGGCCTCCGTCGGGGCGGTGCCCGGGTCGCTGGCCGGGGCGGTGGCCGGGGCGGTGCCCGGGTCGCCCGTCGGCGTACGCCGCGCGGTGTCGTCCGCCGGTGGCTGGTCGGCGTAGTGCGGGCCGGTGGCGCTGGTGGTCACGCTGGATCGGGAGGTCGGCGGGTCGGGGACCAGGCTGCGCCCGAGGGCGTACGCGGAGCCGAGCAGCGCGGCGACGACGAGCGTGACGAGACCGATGGTGCGTACGGCCGAGGGATCTCGGATCAGTGGGCCCGTCCGTGCGGATCCGCCGCCGCTCCCGTGGTCGATGCGCACCCCGTTGCCCCCTCGCATGTCGCAAACCCGGCAATCAGAATAGAACCGGCTAGCAACGCGAAAGGGGCAAATGGGTAAAGCCTCGGAGGAGCGGGGAGGTTCAGGCCGGCAGGGGCGCGCGCTCGCTCTCGGGCAGGGAACGCGACGGCGGTACGACGAACTTGTAACCCACCTGGCGGACCGTGCCGATCATCGACTCGTACTCGGAGCCGAGCTTGGCCCGCAGCCGCCGCACGTGCACGTCGACGGTGCGGGTGCCGCCGAAGTAGTCGTAGCCCCAGACCTCCCGCAGGAGCTGGTCGCGGGTGAACACCCGGCCCGGGTGCTGGGCCAGGAACTTCAGCAGCTCGAACTCCTTGTAGGTGAGGTCGAGCGGTCGGCCCTTGAGCTTCGCGGCGTAGGTGTCCGGGTCGATCGTCAGCTCGCCGGCGCGGATCGAGCCGCCGGACCCGGCGGTGGCGTTGCTCAGCCGTCCGACGGCGAGCCGCAGCCGGGCCTCCACCTCGGCCGGGCCGGCGGCGGCCAGGATGACGTCGTCGACGCCCCAGTCGGCGTTGAGCGCGATCAGGCCGGCCTCGGTGACCACCGCGACCAGCGGCACCCCGAGCCCGGTGGCGTGCAGCATCCGGCAGGTCGCCCGGGCCTCGCTCAGTTCGGAGCGGGCGTCGACCAGCACCGCGTCCGGACTCGGGCCGGCGACCAGGGTGCGCACGTCGCGTGGCGCGGTGCGCACCGAGTGCGGCAGCAGGTCGAGCGCCGGCAGCACTGCGGACGGCTCGCCTGCGCGAGGTGTCACCAGCAGCAGGATCTCCACGATCACCTCCGTCCCGGCGGCCGTCGGCCGCGCGCGACCAGCGCACTCCGCAACGGGTGTGGCGCTGATGAACTTGCGTGGGTCCCGGCGTCACTGACGGGTCGGGGTAGCGGCTCGAGCGTAACGGATCGCCTCGGCCGCACCTCCGCGTCCTTTCCCGTTTGCCCGGCTTGCCCGTGATCGTGCCCCAGGTTTTAACGTTGCGGAAACCGTGGCACCCGCGACGGCCGGCGGGTCTGGCACGATCGGGGCGTGTTTCCCTCCAGCTCGCCCGAGACCGGCCGCGACCAGTGGCCCGACGGGCCCCGTCCCGGGCCGTCCGATCCCTCCCGTGGCCAGCCGCCGGCGCCGCGCACCGGGCCGACCCCGGACGACGACGGCGAGCGCCAGGAGCGCACCGGCCCCCGCCGCGCCCGTCGCGCCGGCGAGCCGGCCCGACGGCCCGACGACGAGCCGGACGACGAGCCGGACGAGGAGCCAATCGAGCCGGTCGAGGTGCGTCGCCCGCTCGCGCTGACGGTCGCCGGGTTCGCCGTCCTGCTCGGGGTGGGTCTGGTGCTCGGGGCCCAGACCTCCGGCCCGGGGCACCGGCTGCCCTTCGCGTTCGTCATCCTCGGCGTCCAGTTGCTCTTCGTGCTGGCCTGGACGATGGCCATGCGCCCGCCCGCGCTGCTGCTGGTGGCCGCGGTCAGCGTCGCCGCCGCGGTGGCGGCCGACACGGCGGCCGTGCAGACGGACGTCGCCGGCCTGGCGCCGCTGGGCTACGTGGCGGCGGGCGGCTTCGTCCTCGGTGTGCTCGGCCAGCTCGTCCGGCGGGTCGACCGGGTGCGGGTGACCGACTCGCTGGGCAGCACCCTGCTGGTCGTGGTCGGTGTCGTCGCCTTCGCCACCCTGATCGTGCTCAGCCGGATCCCGGCGGGCACGCAGGCCATCACGGTGTGCCTCACCGCCAGCGCCGTCGCGCTCACCGTCGCCCGGCTGACCGACGCCGTGGCCCCGTGGCCCCGGCTGGCCCCCCAGGTGCCCCGGGGCGCGGCCGGCGTGGTCGCCGGCGCGATGGCCGGCACGCTGGTCAGCGCCCTCCTCGGCGGCTACCTGGTGACGCCCTTCACCCCGACCCGGGCCGCGATCATCGGGCTGGTCACGGCGGTCGCCGCCGTACTGGCCGACCTCGCCGTCGGCTACGCCGAGGCGGGCCGGCTGATGGCGGGGGAGCCGCCGACCATGTGGGTGGCCCGGCACATGCAGGGGCCGCTCGGCGGCTTCGCCCTGGCCGCGCCGGCCGCGTACGCCATGTGCAAGCTCGTTCTCTGACACCGGGTTGAGGTTTTCCCCGTCCGGGTACCACCGATGGGCCGCTCCGCGGCACCCCCGGCATTGACGAACAGGAGGCGGCGTGGCGCACGACGACACGTACGAGGAGCGGCCCCGGCGACGCGGGCGCAAGGTGCTCATCACCCTCGTCGTGCTGCTGCTGGTCCTCGGTGGCCTGATCGTGGTGGCCGACCGGGTCGCGGTCGGCGTGGCCGAGCGGGCCATCGCCGACCAGGTCCGGCAGGAGATCGCCAAGCAGGGGGCGCAGTCCTCGCCGCCGGAGGTGGAGGTCGGCGGGGTCCCGTTCCTGACCCAGGTGCTCGACGGCCGCTACGAGCGCATCTCCATCGCGCTGCGTGACGTGCAGGGCTCGGTGCGGGGCGACGCGGTGGCGCTGCCGAAGCTCGACGTGGACGCCCGCAACGTGCGCGCCTCGCTCGACACCATCCGTTCCGGCCAGGGCGACGTGGTCGCCGAGACGGTCGACGGAACGGGCACCATCAGCTACGACAGCCTCGCCAAGCTGCTCGACCGGCCGGGGTTGACCCTCGGCGAGCAGAACGGCCGGCTGGCCGTCACCGCCCCGGTCGACATCCTCGGTAAGCGGCTCACCGTGACCGGCACCGCCGACGTCACGGTCGGCAAGGAGGGCAAGGTGGCGCTGCGCTTCAACGACCTGAACGCCGACGGCCTGCCGAACCTGCCGCTGGCCCGGACCCTGTTGAACAACTACGCCCGCAGCATCTCCATCGACGTGCCTTTGCCCGAGCTGCCGTTCCAACTCGCTGTCCGGGAGGTCCGGCCGTTGCCCGAGGGGCTGGCCGTCACCGCGGACGCCAGGAACGTGCCGATCAACTCCGCCACCGGCTGACCCGCGCGGCTCCCGGCTGTTCCCGGCGACGACCGGCGCGGCTCCCGCTGACCCGCGCGGTGCCCCGGCTGTTCCCGGCGACGACGCGCGCGGCGCGCCGTGCCGGAGCGCCGCGCGGCCGGAGCCCGGGTGCCCCGCCCGGGGTGTCCCGGATGCTGGTCGGCCCGGTGGCGCCCACGCGCCCGACTGATAGGCTCCCTGCTCATGGGGACGCTCCTCACCAAACGGCGCGCGGTCGACCTGTGCCGCGTGGCCACCTGCCTGTGTCGCCCCGCCATCTGACGGCGGGGCTGTCCTAGGCCGCCTGGCGCGGCCATCGGCACGCAGGAGCTCTTTCTCCTCCCGTGCTCTCTCCCAACGCCCGGCAGCGGCGCCGTCGCACAAACCCGAGATCCGTCCAACCGTGGATCCTGCGCGTGGTGCGATCATCGTGATTTTCGATGCCACCGTGCTGGTTCACCATTCATCTGCACCAGGGAGTGATCTGATGAGTCGCGACACCGCACTCGTCTCGGCCGAATGGGCCGAGAAGAACCTCGACGCCCCGGGCGTCGTCTTCGTCGAGGTCGACGAGGACACCTCGGCCTACGACACCGGCCACATCGCCGGCGCCGTCAAGCTGGACTGGAAGACCGACCTCCAGGACCAGGTGCGCCGGGACTTCGTCAACAAGAGCCAGTTCGAGGCGCTGCTCTCCGAGCGGGGCATCAGCAACGACGACACCGTGATCCTCTACGGCGGCAACAACAACTGGTTCGCCGCGTACGCGTACTGGTACTTCAAGCTCTACGGTCACCGCGACGTGAAGCTGCTCGACGGCGGTCGCAAGAAGTGGGAGCTCGACGCCCGTCCGCTGGTCCGCGACGCGGTGACCCGTCCGGCGACGCGGTACGTGGCGCAGGAGCCGGACACCTCGATCCGGGCCTTCCGCGACGAGGTCGTGGCCGCCATCGGCACCAAGAACCTGGTCGACGTGCGCAGCCCCGACGAGTTCGCCGGCCGGCTGCTCGCCCCCGCCCACCTGCCGCAGGAGCAGGCGCAGCGGGCCGGGCACATCCCCACGGCGATCAGCGTGCCGTGGTCCAGGGCGGCCAACGAGGACGGCACCTTCAAGTCCGACGACGAGCTGCGCAGGATCTACGCCGACGCGGGGCTCGACGACAGCCGCGAGACCATCGCGTACTGCCGCATCGGCGAGCGCTCCTCGCACTCCTGGTTCGTGCTCCAGGAGCTGCTCGGGCACCGCAACGTGAAGAACTACGACGGATCCTGGACCGAGTACGGCTCGCTCGTCGGCGTGCCGGTCGCGCTCGGCGACGAGCCCGGGGAGGCCTGAGCCATGACCGCACCCACCGCTGCCGGCTGCGCCGCTCCCGACCAGGCCGCCCCGCTGCCCGCGAGCCTGGACCTGGAGAAGGAGACCGTGATCACCGGCGTCGTCCGCTCCGCCGCGGGCGAGGCCGTCCCGGGCGCGTACGTCCGCCTGCTGGACTCGACCGGCGAGTTCACCGCCGAGGTGGTGACCTCGCCGGCCGGCCAGTTCCGGTTCTTCGCCGCGCCGGGTTCCTGGACCCTGCGGGCGCTCTCCCGGCAGGGCAACGGCGACACCGCCGTGACCGCCGCCCGGGGCATCAACGAGGTCGCCGTCACGGTCGCCTCCTGACCCCCGCGCCCAGATCGGCCCGTGGCCCGTCCCCTTCGCAGGTGGCGGGCCACGACCGTCTCCGGGCGCGGCCGGGCGGCGTGACACGATTGCCCCCGTGAACGGCGTGGAAGCGGCGGGGCAGGCCCCGCCTACCGGTCCCGGTCGGCCGGCGTCCCCCCGGCGGTGGCTGCCCTGGCTGCTGGCCGGCACGGTGGCCTGGGCGGTGCTGCTGGCGGCGCTGACCTGGACGTCGGTGCGCGACGACCCGCCGACCGTCCGGGAGCAGCGCACCCTGACCGAGGCCGGTCGCGTCGTCGACCGCGCGGTCGGGGCACTGGTCGCGGCGGCCGGCGACACCGCCGTGCTGACCCCGCCCGAGATCGACCGTGGCTGTCGGGTCACCCCGTTCGCCGACGGCGCCGACCTGTCACGCGGGGTGGACGTCTTCGTCGCGGCGGGCGGGGAGGCGACGCTGCTGGAGCAGGTCGCCGACCGGCTGCCGGCGGACTGGCAGGCGGGGGTCCGCAGCACCTCGGACGGTCCCCGGTTACGCGCCGACGCGGGCGAGTTCGTCACCGTCTCCGGCGGGGTCGCGGAGGACGGCCGGGTCCGGCTGATCGCCGACACCGGCTGCCGGCCGGTGGGCGACGGCTACGACGTACCCGCGGCCGGTGCCGCCGCTGCGGAGACCGACGCCCTCGGGGAGGCGCTGCGGGCCCTCGGGGCTCCGGCCGGTCCGGCCCCCGAGCTGGTCACCGCGCCCTGCCCCGGCGGCGGCACCGCCCGCTCCGCGCGCTCCGCCGGCGTCGAGGCCCCCGCGTCCCCGGCCGCCGCCCTGGCCCCCGTCACCCGCGTCCCGGTGCTGGACGCCCCACAGGCGTACGCCTACCGGCGTGGCCCGGTCACCGTCGTCGCCGACCTCTCCGGCGACCGGATCGTCGTCTCGGCCAACACCGGCTGCCCCGCCTGACCGCTGGGTCAGCGACCGCGCGGGGTGCGGCTGCGGCCGAGGGCGTCGACGTGGCCCCAGCGGCCGGGGATGTCGAGCAGCTCGACGCGCCCCATCCCCTCGGGCACGGCGGGATCGATGATCAGGTGGTCGCCCTGCGGCTCCAGCCCCAGGATCACCCGGAGCAGCAGCAGTGGCGTGCCCGCCGACCAGGCCTGCGGGCTGCACGCGGTGGGATACTCCACCGGATAGTCGGTGAGGGCCCGATCGTAGCCGGCGAAGGCCTCCGGCAGCCGCCCGTCGAAGAAGCGCGACGCGGCCAGCATCGCGTCGCAGATCTGCCCGGCCTCCCTGCGGAAGCCGTACCGCCACAGTCCCCAGGCGATGATCGAGTTGTCGAACGGCCACACCGTCCCGACGTGGTAGCCCACGGGGTTGTACCGCCCCTCGTCGGTGGCGAGCGTGCGGACGCCCCACCCGGAGTAGAGCCGCGGCCCCATCAGGTGCGCGGCGATCCGCCCGGCCCGTGACTCGTCCACGATGCCGCTCCAGAGCAGGTGCCCGATGTTGGAGGTGAGGGCGTCCACCTGCCGCCCGTCGGAGTCCAGGGCGAGCGCGTAGTACCCCCGGTCGGGGATCCAGAAGTCCCGGTTGAACCGGATCTTCAGCTCGGCCGCCTCCCGCTCCAGCCGGTCGGCGTACGCGGGGTCGCCCCAGAACTTCCGGGCCATCCGGGCACCGCGGATCTTCGCGTCGTACGCGTAGCCCTGGAGCTCGCAGGTGGCGCGGGGGAAACCGGGGAACCGGCCGTCGCGGTACGAGATCGCGTCCCAGGAGTCCTTCCAGCACTGGTTCGCCAACCCGGTGTCCGGGTTGCGGGTCTGGTACCAGAGGTAGCCGGTGCCGAGCAGGTCCCCGTACGTGTCGATCCAGGCGAGGGCGGCCCGGGCCTGCGCTTCCAGGCCCCGTATCAGCTTGTCGTCGCCGGTCCACCGCTCGTACTCGTCGAGCAGGATGACGAACAGCGGGGTCGAGTCGGCCGAGCCGTAGTACGGCGAGTGGGGTTGTTCCTCGAAGCCCGCCGTCTCGCCGTAGCGCAGCTCGTGCAGGATCTTGCCCGGCTCCTCGTCCCGGAAGTCGTCGATCCGGTGCCCCTGCAGGCCGGCCAGCATCATGAGGGTCGGCGGGATCAGCTCCGGCAGGAAGGGCACCACCTGGAGCGAGGTGATGATGCTGTCCCGGCCGAACAGGGTCATGAACCACGGCAGGCCGGCGGCCACCAGGCGTACGCCGAGGGTGATCGACTCGTAGCGCAGCGCCGCCAGGTCGTTGAGGCTCTGCCGGTACGCCCCGGCCAGCGGCTGGCAGTCGCAGCCGAGCTTCGGCGCCCGGGCGAGGACCTCGTTCTGCTCGGCCCGGATCGCGTCCGGGTTGCGACTGCCCATGTACTGCGGGAGGTTGGCCCGGATGTCCTCGCCGCGCGCGCCGTGGACGATGGTCGACACGTGCAACCGGGTCTTCCACTCGCCGTGCGGGCCGACCCGGACCCGGTACGTCATGCCGGAGACCTCGATGTGCGCGGGCGCGCTGGTGCTGATCACCGTCTCGCGGTGGAACCGCTCCCGGCGGTAGCCCAGGCGCAGCTCCCCGTCGCCGACGGTGGCGGTGGTGAGGCCCTGCTTGTGCCGGGCGTGCTTGATCTCGAAGAGGTCCGCGAAGTCGGCGGCCATGTCGAGGTGGACGACGAACTCCGTCTCCTTCCCCGAGTGGTTGAGCAGCGTCAGCTCCTCCTCGAAGCTGCCGCCGATGGCCCGGCTCCGGATGATCGAGACCTTCGCGTCCAGGTAGTGCGTCGGTTCGCCCGGGACGAGGAAGAACCGGGTGCGGAAGGACTCCGCGGTGTCGACGGAGAGGGGGTGCAGCCGTTCACCGTCGAGGGTCAGCAGCCAGGTCGAGAGGTGCCGGGTGTCGAACGAGAAGAGCCCGGTCGGGAAGTCGAGGGACGGCTCGATGTCGCCGCGGTCGTCGCTGACCAGGAAGGTGTTGCCGTCCAGGATGCTGACCAGGTCCTTCACCGCAGGCGCCCGACCTGTTCGCGGGCGACCGTGCGGGGGTCCCGGGTGCCGGGTGGGTCGGGGAAGAACCGGTGGAACAGCAGGAAGAGCACGACGTCGCCGCTGAAGCTGCTCTCGTTGCGGAACACCGACGAGATCGCCTGGGCCCGGCCGGTGACGAGCCGGTCGAACAGGTCGGCGCTGGTGTACCAGATCGCGTCGGCGGGTCCCCGGTCGCGGCTCACGTCGATCTCGCCCTGGCGTAGGTGGACCAGCCAGTGCACCGTCTGGTCGTCCTGCGCGAGGTCGATCTGCAGCGTCCCGCTGACCGGACTGACCAGCACCTCGGGGGCGCGCGCCGGCAGTGATTCGAAGAATCGCTCCGTCGCCTCGGTCACACCCGAATCGTAGGCATCCGCCCGACGTGTCCGGGTCGGTATCGGCGGGCCGCCGTCAGTAGACCAGCGCCTGCGTCCCCTCGGCCATGGCTTCCTCCACGAAGACCGCGGCGCCGGCGATGCGGACGCCCGGCAGCACGTCGTCCGGCCCGATGTCCCGTCGGGCGGCGCACTGGGTGCAGGCGGTCACCGTGCCGGTGGTCAGGATCACGTGCAGCAGCTCGCCCAGTGGGGCCGAGTGCGGCAGGTCGAACTCCTGCGCCCGGCCGGGCAGGGCGAACCAGGTCGACTCCCCGGTGAGCCAGAGCGACACGTGCACCCCGGCGGCGGCCGCGGTGGCGGCGACGGTGAAGGCCTGGGCGCACCGCTCCGGGGCGTCCGCCCCGGCGGTGGCCTTGACGACGAGAGTGCGGGCCATGGGGCCCAGCATAGGATGTCCGCGATGGTTACCGAGATCGGGTTCGTCAGCCTGCTGGTCGCCGGCCTGGGCGCGCTCGCCGGTGGCCTGGTCTACCTGGCCGTACGCATATCGAGAGGACGCTGGTGAGCGCGAGGAGTGAGCCGGGTCTGCGAGCCCCGCAGTCGCGAACGAAGGTGGCCCGGTGAGCGCGAGGAGTGAGCCGGGTCTGCGAGCCCCGCAGTCGCGAACGAAGGTGGCCCGGTGAGCGCGAGGAGTGAGCCGGGTCTGCGAGCCCCGCAGTCGCGAACGAAGGTGGCCCGGTGAGCGACGAGAACCCCCTGCAGCCACCGCCGTGGCTGAACGCGCCGCCGGTCGACCCGTACCCGTACGAGGAGAGCCACGACCTGCGCGTCGGCCCGAAGCTGCACCCGACGCTGGACGGCCTGCTGCCGTACGTCGGGGTGTGGCGCGGCCGGGGGCGGGGCGGCTTCCCCACCATCGAGGACTTCGACTTCGCGCAGGAGATCCGGATCAGCCACGACGGCCGGCCGTTCCTGTTCTACGAGTCCCGTGCCTGGCTGCTCGACGAGCAGAGCCGGCCGGTCCGCCCGGCGGGCCGCGAGGTCGGCTGGTGGCGGCCGGTGCTGGACGGCGACCGGGTCACCGACGAGCTGGAAGCGCTGATGACCGTCCCCACCGGGGTGATGGAGCTGCACATCGGCAAGCGCAAGGGCACCCAGATCGAGTTCGTCACCGACGCGGTGGTCCGCACGTCGACCGCCAAGGAGGTGACGGCCGGGCACCGCCTCTTCGGCATCGTCGAGGGTGCCCTGCTCTACGCCCAGGAGATGGCGGCCGTCGGGCATCCCCTCTCCCCGCACCTCTCCGCACGCCTCACCCGGGTGGCCGGCTGACCCCGCCCGAGGTCACGGGCGGGGAAAGCCCAGCAGCGCCTGGAGGTCGGGGGTGCGCGCGCAGCGGCGCAGCGGGACGGCGTCCAGGGTGCGGATCTCCGCGAGGCCCCGGACCGACGAGCTGAACCAGGCGCCGTCGGCGGTACGCAGCTCGGCCGGGGTGACCAGGCGCTCGGCGGCGCGCAGGCCCAGCCCGGGGGCGTGCGCGAGCAGCCACGCGACGGTCACGCCCGGCAGGATGCCGGTCCCGGCGGCGGGCACCGTGCAGAGGGTGTCGCCGGTCAGCCACACCAGGTTGGCCGTGGGCCCTTCCAGCGCGTACCCGTCGGAGGAGACCCAGAGCGCGTCGTCCACGCCGGCGCGGGCGGCCCAGCGGCGGGCGGCGGTGCTCACCGCGTACGAGGTGGACTTGATCCCGGCCGGCAGCCAGTCGAGTTCGGCGCGGGCCCGCGCCGCGACCCCCAGCGGCAGGGTCGCCACGGTGATCCCGTCCCGGCGCGCCGCCCGGGCCGCCGCCGGCACCTCGGCCAGCGTGGCGTAGACGGTGGGCGGGCCACCGTCCTCCGGGCCCCGCGTGCAGACCAGCCGCAGTGCCCCCTCCACCTCGACCGGCCAGCCGGCGCACACGGCGTCCAGCAGTTCCACCAGCACCTCGACGGCGGGCAGCGCGAGGTCGACGGCCGCCGACGACCGGGCCAGCCGGGCCAGGTGCGCGTCGCGCAGCCAGGGTTGCCCGTCGCGCAGGTGCATCGTCTCGAACAGCCCGTCGCCGTGCAGCACGCCCCGGTCGTCGCCGCGCAGCACCGGCTCACCGGGCGGCACCAGCCCCCGCCCCGGCACGGCGGTCCTCGGCGTCACCATGACCGCCGAGCGTAGCGGCGACCGGTCGACGGGCGGCGGACGCGGCGCGGCGAACTATGATCGGACGGTGTCCGAATCCTCCCTCGCGGAAATGCTCCGCGCCCGTGGGCTGCGGCTGACGGCGCAACGGCAGTTGATCCTCCAGGCCGTGCTGGACCTGGGGCACGCCACCCCGGAGCAGGTGCACACAGCCGTCCGGGAGGTCGCCGCAGGGGTCAACATCACCACCATCTACCGCACGCTGGAGCTGCTGGAACGACTCGGCCTGGTCACCCACACCCATCTCTCGCACGGCTCGCCGACCTACCACGCGGCCGGCGAGGACCAGCACGTCCACCTGGTCTGCCGGGACTGCGGCGCGATCGACGAGATGGATCCGGAGCTGCTGCGCCCGCTGGCCGACGAGTTGGCGAGCCAGCGTGGATTCCGGGTGGACATCGGCCACGTGTCGTTCTTCGGGGTCTGCGGCCGCTGCGAGAACGGGGACCGGAAATGATCGAGATCGCGGGCGCGGTGAGCGTCGAGAGCATCGACGAGGCCAGCCGGGACCAGCCGGAGCCGGCGCACGCGGCGGCCGGCGTGCGGGGCGTGGCGGCGCACTACGGCGACCCGATGCGCGAGCAGCGCACCCTCGACACGGCGGTGGGGCTGGTCGACCGGTCGCACCGGGGCGTCGTCGCGGTGCCGGGCGAGGAGCGGATCGGCTGGCTGCACACCCTCACCAGCCAGCATCTGGCGCAGCTCGGCGCCGGTCAGGGCACCGAGCTGCTGGTGCTCTCGCCGCACGGGCACGTCGAGCAGCACGCCATGGTCGCCGAGGACGGCATCACCACCTGGCTCGACACCGAGCCGGGGGCCACCGGGGCTCTGCTGGCGTACCTGGAGCGGATGCGTTTCTTCAGCAAGGTCGAGCCGCGCGACGTCACCGCCGAGCACGCGCTGCTCTCACTGGTCGGGCCGGAGGCGCCCGCCGCCGTGGAGATCCTGGGTGTGACCGGGCTGGCCGCGCCCGACGTCGTCGCGGTGCCGGGTCCGAAGTTCCGCGCCGGCGAGCTGCCGCCACGGCCGACCGCGCTGTACGACGTGCGCCCGCTGCCCGTGGGCGGCTGGGCGCGTCGGGGCCCGCTCGGCGTGGACCTGCTGGTGCCCCGGGCCGCGATGGAGCAGGTGGTCACCGAGCTGCGGGGCGACGGGGTGCCGGTCGCGGGGCTGTGGGCGTACGAGGCGGTGCGGGTGGCCGCCCGACGGGCCCGGGTCGGGGTGGACACCGACCACCGGACCATCCCGGCCGAGGTGGACCTCGTCGCCCGCGCCGTCCACCTGGACAAGGGCTGCTACCGGGGTCAGGAGACCGTGGCCCGGGTGCACAACATGGGCCGCCCGCCGCGTCGGCTCGTACTGCTGCACCTGGACGGGGTGACCACCGACCAGCCGCCGGTCGCCGGCACTCCGGTGACCCTCGACGGGCGGGCGGTCGGCTTCGTCGGCACGGCCGTGCACCACCACGAACTGGGTCAGGTCGCCCTGGCCGTCGTCAAGCGCAACGTCGCCGACGACGCCCGCCTCCTGGTGGGGGAGTCCGCCGCCGCGATCGATCCGGCCTGACCGCTCGTCGGCGAAAGAATCTCTGCTCTACGGTGCTCAGGCCGGAAAAGTTCCGGTCGACTGGCTCGCCGACCTCGGTCTAGGATCCGGGCATGACGACAGGGACGTTGATCACGGTTGCCCCCACCGGCGCGGAGTCGGCCAAGGCCGAGGTGCCGGCGCTGCCGGTGACGCTCGACGAGCTGCTGCTGACCGCCAAGGAGTGCGAGGCGCTCGGTGCCGCCGTGATCCACGTCCACATCCGCGACGACGAGGCGCGGCCCACCCTGGACCAGGGGCGGCTGCGGGAGACCGTGGCGGCACTGCGGGAGAACACCGACCTCATCGTGCAGCTCAGCTCGGGTGGCGCGGTCACCGACCCGGAGGCGGCCCGGCTCGCGGTGCTCGACGCCGGGCCGGACATGGCCTCCTGCACGATGGGCACGCTCAACTTCGGTGACGACGTCTTCCTCAACCGCTGGGAGTTCATCGTCGACCTGCACACCCGGATGCAGGAGCGCGGCATCGTGCCCGAGTACGAGATCTTCGACCTCGGTCACCTGAGCGCCCTGCAACGGCTGCTCGGCAAGTACGGGCTGCCGGCCGGCGGGCACGTGCACGTCGACTTCGTGATGGGCGTGCCGGGCGGCATGCCGGGCACCACGCCGGCGTTGGTCGCCGCCCACCAGGCGCTGCGCGACCTGCCCGAGGGCACCACCTTCTCGGCCACCGGCATCGGCCGCAGCACCATCCCGGTCATGCTGGCCTCGCTCTCGGCCGGCGGGCACCTGCGGGTCGGCATGGAGGACACGGTGACGTACGCCAAGGGCCGCCCGGTCGAGTCCAACATGCAGCTCGTCGCCCGGGCGGTCGGCTTCGCCCAGCTCGCCCAGCGGCCGCCGCTGACCACCGCCGAGGCGCGCGGTCTGCTCGGCCTGCCGGCCGCCGGGCGGTAAGCGGCGACCCCGGCCGGCGCTGCTGTACACGGGGCCGCCGAGGTCCTGCTCACCCGCCTGGCGGGCGCGGCCGGCGATGCCGGTACCTTCCACCTTGTGGGAAAGACGTACGAGGGCGGCGCGCCGCTCGCCGAGGTGGTCCGGTCGGGGTTCGTCGAGGGCGTGCACCGGGGCTCGGTGGTGGTGCTCGACGCCGCCGGTGCGACGGTGACCGGCGCCGGGGACGTGACCTCCCCGGTATTCCCCCGCTCGTCCAACAAGCCGATGCAGGCGGTCGGGATGCTCCGCGCCGGGTTGGCGCTGGCCGACCCCGCCGACGTGGCGCTGATCTCGGCCAGCCACGCCGGGGAGGACTTCCACCTGGCCCGCGTCGGCGCGCTGCTGGCCCGCGCCGGGCTGGACGAGTCGGCCCTGCACTGCCCGCCGGACCTGCCGGTGGGCGACGAGGCGCGCACGGCCGTGCTGCGGGCCGGCGGCGGTCCCACCCGTACGCAGATGAACTGCTCCGGCAAGCACAGCGGGATGCTGCTGACCTGCCTGGCGGCCGGCTGGCCGCTCGACGGGTACTGGCGCCCGGAGCACCCGTTGCAGCAGCGGCTGCGCGACGCGGTGGAGGAGTTCACCGGTGAGCGGGCCGCGGCGACCGGGGTGGACGGCTGCGGCGCCCCGGTCCTCGCCGTGTCGCTGACCGGGCTGGCCGGGGCGTACCTCCGGCTCGTCTCGGCGGAGCCCGGCTCCGTGCCGCGCACGGTCGCCGACGCCATGCGCGCGCACCCGGACCTGGTCGGCGGCACGCGGGCCGAGGACAGCCGGCTCATGCACGGGGTTCCCGGGCTGCTCGCCAAGGTGGGCGCCGAGGGAGTCATCGCCGCCGCGGTGCCCGGCGTCGGGGCGGTCGCACTCAAGGTCGACGACGGCGCGGGCCGCGCCCGGATGCCGGTGCTCGTCTCCGCCCTGCGCCGGCTCGGGCTGGACGCCCCGGTGCTGGCCGAGTACGCCGAGCTGCCGATCTTCGGCGGCGGCCTGCCGGTCGGCGCGGTGCGCTCCCTCTGGTGACCGCCCCGCCCGTCACGCGGCGATCAACGGGTTCGCCGCCCCCGGCCACCGTCGACGACGGCGCAAATCTCAGGGCAGGAAGTCGAGCAGGGCGGCGTTGACCGGGGCGGGTCGCTCCAGCGGCAGCAGGTGGCCGGCGTCCGGCACGTCGGGCAGGCGGACGCCGGCGGGCGCCTCGGCGGCGATCCGGTCGGCGAGCCGGCGGATGTCGGGCACGTCGGCGGCGCCGGCGCCCACCAGGACAGGCATCCGCAGCTCGCCGAGGCGGCCGGTCGCGGGCGGGTCGAGTTCGGCGACGTCGACCGCGCTGAGCGCCAGCTCGGCGGCGAGCGCCCGCTGGTCCATCTCGCGGGCGAAGGCGAGCAGCTCCGGGTCGACGTCGGCGGGCTCGCGGCCCGGGCCGACCACCCAGAACCGCACCTCACCGGCGGCGCTGGCGGCGAAGTCCTCCGGGTCGACCTCGCCCACCAGGCTGTCCCAGAGGTCGTTCGTCTCGTCGGACCACTCGTTACCCGAGACGGCGGTGTCGAACAGGGCCAGCGCGGTGACCCGCTCCGGGTGGGCCAGCGCGGTGTCGACGGCGACGGCGCCGCCGAACGAGCAGCCGACCAGGGCGGCCCGGGGGATCTCGAGCGCGTCGAGCAGCCCGGCCACGTCGTCGTGGTGGGCGAACGGGGTCGGCGGCAGCTCGGAGTCCCCGTAGCCGCGCAGGTCGAGGGCGATCACCCGGTGCCGCGCGGCCAGCGGGCCGACCTGCTCGCGCCACATCCGGCGGTCCGCGATGCCGGCGTGCAGCAGGACCACGGGCGTGCCGCTGCCGGTGTCGTCGTACGCGAGCAGGGCGCCGTTCACTTCGATCTTGGCCACTGCGGCAAGGTACGCACCGGGGGGACGGGGGCGCAACCGCCCGGTGTCGGCGCGGGCGTCGGGCGAGCGGACCCAGGCGCGCCCGCCGGGTGGTGTGGGGATCCCGGTCAGAGCCCGAACAGCGGCAGGCAGGCCGCCACGCCCCGGACCGTCACCGCGGGCCGCTCCTGTCGGCTCCACTTCTGGCGGGTGAGCCGTAGGCGGTCGGACACGAGGGCCTCGTCACCGCGGGCGTCGACGGAGATGCCGTCGTGCTCGTAGCCGAGCTTGCGGGAGACCCCCTGGGACGAGTGGTTGTCCTGGAAGACCTCGGTGCGCGCGGCACGGGCGTCGAGGTGGTCGAAGGCCAGCGTGAGCAGGCCGGCGCGGGCCTCGGTTCCGTAGCCCATGCCCTGGTGTCCGATCCCGAGCCACGACGTCGTCGTGACCTCTCGGACGACCCGGAAGTCGCATGCGCCGAGCGTGACCACGCCGAGCGGATCGCCGTCCCGGAAGACGCCGAGCCCGAGCCGCCACGCGGGGTCACTCCAATCGGCGAGCCGGCCCCAGTGGCCCTGCAGCACCTCGCGCGCCCGATCCTCCGGGCCGCCGTCGGTCCACGGTGTCAGGAACGGGCGCTCGTCCGGACGGTGCACGCCCCGGCCGGCGAGGTGCGCGAGTTCCGCCAGCTCCTCGTCGCGGGGCAGGCGGAGCTGAAGTCGTGAGGTGGAGATGGTGAGGCCGTACAGGGGCCACAGGTCGACGAGCACGAGTTCGATCGTGGCGGTCGGAACCGCCGTGCCGCCACCGGATTTCCGGCGGCCACCGGTGCGCCGACGGGTACGACGGCGGAGACAACCGGAAGTGAGACCTCGCTAACTCTGGTTAGCGTTCTGCTTGCAGGAGCTAGCAGGGCGCGTTAGCGTCGGGTCATGGCCACTGGTAAGGACCTTCCCGACGTCGGCGGGTTCATCCGCGATCTGCGCCGCAACGCGAAGATCTCGCTGCGGCAGCTCGCCGAGCAGGCGGGGGTCAGCAACCCGTACCTGAGTCAGATCGAGCGCGGCCTGCGCAAGCCGAGCGCGGAGGTGCTCCAGCAGCTCGCCAGCGCCCTGCGGGTCTCCACCCCGGCGATGTACCTGCGGGCCGGGCTGCTCGACGACAAGGAGGGCCAGGGCGTTCTCGCGGCCATCTCCGTCGACCCCGACCTGACCATGGCGCAGAAGCAGTCGCTCACCCAGATCTACGAGACGTTCCGCCGGGAGAACGTGCGGGTCGCCGAGGCGACCGCGGCGGCCACCGGCGCGGCGCCGGCCACCGGACCCGACGCGACCCCCGGCGCGGCGGCGCCGGATCCCGCCGGGGCGGCGCCCGACCTGGCCAACCTCGCCGCCACGGGCCCCACCACGCCGGAGGGCACCCCGACCGAGGCGGTCCTGGAGTCGGTCGCCGTCACCGAGGCCGGCCCCGCTCCCGCTCTGACCGACACCCCCGAGAAGAAGGCCGCCCGCAGTGCGGTCCGGAAGGCCGCCGACGCGGCCGAAGAGGAGAAGTGATGACCCAGCCGAAGACCAGTCGCATCCCGGCCCCGATCTACGCCGCCGCCGGCGCCGGGGAGCTCGCCCTCCAGCAGCTGCGCAAGCTCCCCGCCGTGGTGACCGACCTCGGCACCAAGGTCGTCGCCGACCTGGGCGGCAAGGCCGTCGTGACCGGCGTCGAGCTGCGCCAGAAGGCCAACGACACGCTGCGTACGGCGAACCTGACCGCCGGCGGACTGCGCGAGAAGGCCGTCCCGACCGAGCTGGACCTCAAGCGCCTGCGCGAAGCCGCCGACCTGAACAAGCTGCGCGAGGTCGCCGACCTGGACAGGCTGCGTGAGGTCGCGGACCTGGACCGGCTCCGGGCGCTGGCGACCCGCAACGCCGCCGTGGTGGTCGCCGGTGCCCAGGCCGCGCAGGAGCGGGCGCAGGCCGCGTACGTCGCGCTGGTCAGCCGCGGCGAGCGGGTCGTCGGCGCCGGCGTGCTGGAGGCCGCCGAGACCGTGAACGCCGACATCGAGGCGACCGAGACCGAGACCGTGCCGGCCGAGGTCGCCGTGAAGCCGACCGTCACCGCCGCCGCGGCGCCGACCCCGGTCGAGTCCGTCGCGAAGCCGGCCGTCGTTGAGCCGGACGTCGCGAAGCCGGCCGCCACCGCCGAGGTGCCGACCCCGGCCGAGGTGGCCGAGGTGCTGGAGGCCAAGCCGGCAGCCGCGAAGAAGGCGACGACCCGGGCGACCAAGGCCACCCGGGCCACCAAGTCCGCCGCCGAGCAGGCCGTCACCCCGTCGGCGAAGCTGCCCCGGGCCACCAAGCGGACCCGTCCGGCCGCCGAGTAGTTCGTCGCGCCGGTGAGCCCGGATACGTCCTGTCGGACGTATCCGGGCTCACCGGCATAAGCTTGCCGACATGGCCTACGCCGCGCCGCTCTTCGCCTTCGATGTTCGCTACGTGATCGAGCTGATCCTGCTCGTCTTCGCGTTGATCGTGCAGGGCATCGCCCTGGTGCACGCCATCACCCAACGTTCCGACGCCTTCTCCGCCATCGGCACCCTGCCCAAGGGCGGCTGGATCGGCATCCTCGCCGTCTGCCTGGTGCTGACCCTGCTCGGCTTCGGCCCGATCAGTCTCTTCGGGCTCGTCGGCATCGCCGCCGGCCTGATCTACCTGCTCGACGTCCGGGTGGGGCTGCGCGACCTGAGCGACGGCAAAGGGTTCTGGTGAGGAGTTTCCGCTGGCCGCCGCCGCCGGACGGCGGGCCCCGCACCTGGGGTCCCGGCCCGGGTGGCCCGCGCACCGGCCGCCCGGCCCTGCCGGAGCCGGAGACCGAGCTGATCACCACGCCGCACGGCGTACGCCTGGAGCAGCTCGTCACCGGTACGGGTGAGCCGGTCACGGTGTTCGCCCACGGGCTGGGCAACGGCATCGCCACCACCCGGCCGTTCGGCAGCGGGGTGACCGGCCGCAAGCTGTTCTTCCAGTTCCGCGGGCATGGCCGCTCCGACGCGCCGCCCGGCCCGTGGAGCTACCTGGACCTGGCCCGCGACCTGCGCGCGGTCGCCGACCTCGGCGGTGCCACCAGGGCCTTCGGCGCGAGCCTCGGCGCCGGCGCGCTCTGCCGGCTGCTGGCCGAGAGCCCCGAACGCTTCGAGCGGCTGGTCGTGTTCCTGCCCGCCGCGTTCGACCGGCCGCGCGGCGAGGTCGCCCGGGCCCGGCTGACCGCGCTGTTCGAGGCCGTGGAGAGCGGCGACGCCTCCGCCGTGGCCGACGTGGTCCAGGCCGAGCTGCCGCCCGCCGTACGCAACACCCCGGCCGGCTGGGCCTACCTGCGGCAGCGCCTCGACCAGCTCCTGCGCGACGGGCTCGCTCCGGGACTGGCGACCCTGCCCGAGCAGGCGCCCCTGCGCGACGCCGGTGCGTTGGCCGCGGTCACCGCGCCGGCCCTCGTCATCGGCTGCGCCGGCGACGACCTGCACCCGGTCGAGGTCGCCGAGCAGCTCGCCGCCGCGCTGCCCCGGGCCACCCTGCACGTGTACGACCGGCCCGGCGTCCTCTGGACGGAACGCGCCGACCTGCGAAGCCGGATATCCGCCTTCCTCAACGAGTAACGTGCCCTGTCATGGGCGTCACACACCACGGTCGTACGCACCGGCTGGACCTGGCCGATCCGACACTGCGGGAGTGGGAGTGCACGGTGCTGCACGCCGATCCCGAGCAGGGCATCGTGCTGGACCGGTCGGCGTTCTATCCGGGCGGCGGCGGGCAGCCGCCGGACCACGGCGTACTGCTCTGGCAGGGGGTGCAGACCCGGATCGTCGGCACCCGCAAGGGCGACGACCTGTGGCTGGTCCCTGCCGAGGGTGACCCGCTGCCGCCGGCGGGAACGGCGGTCACCGGGGCGGTCGAGGACGACCGGCGCACCCGGCTGATGCGGACCCACTCCGGGCTGCACGTGCTCTGCGGCGTGGTGTTCCGCGACTTCGGCGCGCTCGTCACCGGCGGCAACATGGAGCCGGGCGAGGCCAGGATGGACTTCAACCTGCCCGAGGTGCCCGCCGACTTCAAGAGCCGCATCGAGGAGCTGGTCAACGCCGAGGTGGCCGCCGACCGGGCGGTGGCCGTGCGGGTGCTGCCCCGGGCGGAGGCCCTGGCGCTGCCCGACATCATCCGTACCCAGTCGAACCTGATCCCGCCGGAGGAGCAGGAGGTGCGGATCGTCGACATCGTCGGGCTGGACGTGCAGGCCGACGGCGGCACGCACGTCGCCTCCACCGCGCAGATCGGCAAGGTGCAGGTGGTCAAGGTGGAGAGCAAGGGGCGGGCCAACCGTCGGGTCCGCGTACGGCTGGCCGACTGAACCGGGTGGCTCCCGGCGCCGGTCGTCGGCGCCGGGAGCCGGGCCGTCACACGAGATCGATGCGTTCCCGCTCGATCGGGTAGCCCGCCCGGGCGAAGGCGGCGGCCATCGGGTGGTTCGTCTGGTCGGTGGCCGCCACGATCTCGGTCACTCCCGCCTCGACGAGCAGGTGGGTGGCCTCGACCAGCAGGTCGTACGCGTAGCCGTGCCCGCGCTGCTCGGGCACCACGCCGACGAAGCCGACGACCGGATCGCTGTGGTTGCGGGCCGGCACGGTGACGCCGACCAGTTCACCGGCCGGCGTCCAGGCCAGCCGCCACCAGTCGCGCGGGCTCGGCAGCCAGCGCAACAGGTCGAGCTCCTCCCGCGCCGCCGCCTCCGGCCCGTGCTCGGCGGCGGCGCGGCGGGTGTGGGCGTCGAGGCTCCCCTCGCCGACGCGGCGCAGCACGTCGAGGATCACGGCGTCGTCGGGTTCCGGGCGGAACTCCAACCGGCCGGGCCGGGCGGGCAGCCCGTGCTCCCGCGTCCACCGGTACCGGTACCGCGCGACCAGCGGGGACATGCCGGCGGCGGTCGCCGCGTCGATGCGGGCCTGCGCCTCCGCCCGGACGGCCGGGTCGTCCCGCCAGCCGGATGGCAACGAGAGGGAGTACTCGGCCCGCAGCGGCGCGGCGCGCAGCAGCCGGACCGCGGCCTCGTGGTCGGTGAAGTCGAGCCAGTCGAGGGCCAGCGGAGACTCGTCGTCCGGCCCACCCCACCAGGCGGCGCGGGCCACCACGGTGCCGGCGCGCAGGGCGACCCAGCTCCACTCGGGACGGTACTGACCGTCGGCGGCCATGTCGGAGTAGTTGTCGCCGAAGGCGGCGCGCCCCACCAGCCTGGTGTGGGGCAGGGAGTCGAACAGTGCTTCCTCGCCCGCGGTGAGCGGGCGGATGACCAGGTCGGTCATGAGGTCCTTCCGGGTTTCGTGCCCCCGGCTCAGAACCGTGGTGCCCTCGTGGCCGGGCGGGAGCACAGCGATGTCGTGGACACGGCGCTCACCTCCCTTTCTTCGACGAGGGCGTGCCGGAACCCTAACAGGGGACCGTGTCCGCCGGGCAACGGGTTTACTCGGCGCGGCGGGCGCGCAACGAGCGGACCTTGTGCCGGTTGCCGCAGCGCTCCATCGCGCACCAGCGCCGCCGACCGGGGCGCAGGCGGCCACCAGTTCGTCGGCGCCCGCCAGGATCGGCCGGGGGAGGTCAGGGCGTGGCGGGAGCCGGTGGCAGGTGGGCGGCGCGCACGTCGAGCAGCCAGCGTTCCACGGTCGCCTCGTCCGGGCGGTCCGGCAGCGGGGTGCGGATCCGGTCGAAGTCCCGTTCCGCCTCGGCGACCAGGGTCCGGGCCTCGTCCAACGCGCCGCCCGCCACCCGCTCGCCGAAGCCGCGGAACCACTGCGGGTCGGCGAGCCGGATCTCCAGTACGCCGGTGGCGTAGAGCAGCCGGCCCTGGTGCACCAGCCGGGCCAGGTGCCGGGCGTGCTTGGCGGTGCGCCGCCGGGTGTCGGCGGAGAACGGGCCGTCGCCCCGGGACTCCAGCTTGCGGAACTGCTGGCCGGCGTAGCCCAGGTAGGCGTCGCGGACGCGGGGCGCGCTGAGGAACGCCGAGCGGATGGCGACCAGCCGGTCGCCGAACTCCGTCCGGGTCTCGTAGCAGTCCTCCGGCAACCAGGCCAGCTCGGTGGCGGTCGGGTTGCCGCTCAGCGCCAGGCGGCACCACTTCGCCGCCTCGTGCAGGGTGATGTCGGGGTCCGTGGTCACCACCGACTCGCGGGGTGGGCGCAGCCCGTGGAAGGCGACGGTGGGCGCGGCGAAGACGCCGATCCGGTCGACGTCGGAGCCCGGCCCGGCCAGCCCGTACGCGACCGAGCCGACGATCCCGGAGAGCAGCAGGTGCATGCCGGCGAGCATGACGGACGACACGGCTTCGCGAAACCGGACTTCGGCTGTCAGGTATCGCTGACAGGCTCGCCGCATGACGAAACCGCTGACAGGGAAGATCGCGCTCGTCGCCGGGGCGACACGGGGCGCCGGCCGGCAGATCGCGGTGCAGCTCGGTGCCGCCGGCGCCACGGTCTACGCCACCGGCCGCAGCAGCCGGGCCGGCCGTTCCGAGATGGGGCGCCCGGAGACCATCGAGGAGACCGCCGAACTGGTCACCGCCGCCGGCGGCACCGGCGTCGCGGTCCGGGTCGACCACCTCGTACCCGAGCAGGTCCGTGACCTGGTCGCCCGGATCGACGCCGAGCAGGGCCGACTCGACGTGCTGGTCAACGACATCTGGGGCGGCGACCCCCTGACCACCTGGGAGAAGCCGGTCTGGGAGCAGCCGCTGGACGCCGGCTTCCGCAGCCTGCGGCTGGCGATCGACACGCACATCGTCACCGCCCACTTCGCCCTGCCGCTGATGATCCGCCGTCCCGGCGGCCTGGTGGTGGAGGTCGGCGACGGCACGCGGGAGCACAACGAGACCAACTACCGCCTCTCGGTCTTCTACGACCTGGCCAAGGTCTCCGTGAACCGGCTCGCCTTCAGTTGGGCGCACGAGCTGAAGCCGCACGGCTGCACCGCCGTCGCGCTCACCCCGGGCTGGCTGCGCTCCGAGGCGATGCTGGAGCACTTCGGCGTCACCGAGGAGAACTGGCGCGACGGCGCCGCCAAGGAACCGCACTTCGTCATGTCGGAGACGCCGGCCTTCGTCGGTCGTGCGGTGGCCGCCCTGGCCGCCGACCCGGACCGGGCCCGCTGGAACGGCGAGTCGCTCGACAGCGGAGGGCTGGCCCAGGTGTACGGCTTCACCGACCTGGACGGCACCCGACCGCACTGGGCGCGCTACCACACGGAGGTGGTGGAGCCCGGCCGGCCGGCCGACGACACCGGCTACCGCTGACCCGGATCGGGGTCCCGGCCGGCGTAGCGGCGGGCCGTCCGCTCGGCCGCTTCGGCCAGCCGCGCCCGCAGCTCCGGCGGGTCGAGCACCTCCACCTCCGGACCCAGCCCGAGCAGTTGGTGGTACGCCACGTCGACGGACTCGACGGGCAGCCGGGTCACCACCCAGCCCTGCCCGTCGGGGCCGTCGGCGGCGGCGACGGCCTCGTCGTACGCGAAGGGGGCGTCCGCCACGTGCCGGAGCTGGCGCAGGCCGGCGGGGCTGAGCCGGACGGTGGCCCGCTCCCGCAGCACGCCCCGGTGGAACGCCTCGGCCTGTTCCCGCCAGTACCCGGCCAGGTCGAAGCCCTCGTCCCGGTCGAAGGTCTCCGGTCGCACCTGGACCCCGGTGACCCGGTCCACCCGGTAGGTGCGCAGGTCGTCGCCGACCCGGCCCACCAGATACCAGACGCCGTTCTTCAGCACCAGCCCGTACGGCCGCACGGTACGCGTCACCTCGCGCTCGCCGCGCCGGTAACGCAGCTCGACCACCCGGTCCCGCCAGACCGCGCCGGCCAGCTCGGTCAGCCACGGCGGCGGCCCGACCTCCCGGAACCAGCCCGGCACGTCCAGGTGGAAACGCTGCCCGGTGCGGGCCGGGGCGTCGCGGAGCGTGGGCGGCAGCGCGGCCAGCACCTTGAGTTCGGCCGAGGCCACCGCGTCGGCGAGGCCCATGTCGCCCGCCGGTCCGGGCAGCCCGGCCAGGAAGAGCGCCTCCGCCTCGTCTCGGGTCAGCCCGGTCAGCCGGGTGCGGTAGCCGCCGAGCAGCCGGTAGCCGCCGGCGCGACCCCGGTCGGCGTAGACCGGCACCCCGGCGGCGGAGAGCGCCAGCACGTCCCGGTAGACGGTCCGCTCCGAGACCTCCAGCTCCCGCGCCAGCTCCGCCGCGGTCATCGTCTCGCGCGCCTGGAGCAGCAGAACCAACGAGATCAACCGGGCCGCCCGCACCCGTCCATCCTGCCGTGCCCGCTCGGCCGCCCCAGCCGGTGGCTCGCCTCCTCCGGCGTCGCCCGGTCGCGCCCACGACTGCGCGGCGGGACTGTCACGGATCCGGCTTGACCCTCACGGTGCGTGAGGCCGGAGGGTGGGTGCATGAGTGACTACTACGACGCTTTCGAGATGAGTCCCGTGCCCACCCCCGGCCCGGACGCGGTCGCGCCGGAGCCGTACCGGGGCATCTACGGAATGCCGGCGTTCGTGACGATCCCCACGACCGACCTGGCGGCGTCGGTGGACTTCTGGACTCGTGGTCTCGGGTTCTTCGCGCTGTTCAGCATCCCCGGCACGCTCGTGCACCTGCGCCGGTGGGCGTTCCAGGACGTGCTCCTCCGCTCGGCGGAGAGCGTGCCGGCGCAGGCACCGGCGATGAGCTTCAGTTTCTCGGGCGTGCTCAACCAGATCGACTCCCTCGTCGAGGCCTGCCGTGCGCTGAACCCGGACTCGGTCGACGGACCACGGGACACCCCCTGGAACACCCGCGACGTGGAGGTGATCACCCCCGAGAACGCACGGATCATCTTCACCGCGGCGAAGCCCTTCGATCCGGCCAGCCAGGAGGCGCGCAACCTTGAAGCCATCGGGATCACCCCACCGGGCGCCGGTCGCGGCGACAATGAGGAGCATGCCTGACGCCACCGACGCCGACGGCCTGACCGTCGGCCAGGTCTGGGCGTGACGGTCCGCGCTGCACGACCGGGACGACACTACGACGGCATCCGCACCGGCCTTGCCACGTGGCTCCGGCAGAGCATCGACGCCAACGCACGCGCCCACGACATCGACCCCGACAGCGCCATCTGGCAGTAGCGCGCGGGCCCGGAGCCCGCACTGGTGGGGTACAACTAGGCTCTGCGGTCGTGAACGCACCCCGCATCGCCGCGCCCGTGACCGGTGCCGCCGGCCGGTTCTTCGCCGGCGTGGGCCTGCTCCTGCGCGGCCTCGGTCTCTACGTCCGCAGCCCCGGGCTGATGCTGCTCGGCGTCATCCCGGCGTTGATCTCGGGCGCGATCTTCGTGACCGCGTTCGCCACCCTGGCGTACTTCGTCGAGGACCTGGCCGCGCTGGTCACCCCGTTCGCCGACGACTGGTCGACCACCTCGCGCAGCCTGGTCCGGGTGATCGCCGGGCTGGCCTTCCTCGGCCTCGGTGGCCTGCTCGCGGTGGTCAGCTTCACCGCCGTCACCCTGGTCATCGGGGACCCGTTCTACGAGAAGATCTCCGAACGAGTCGAGGAGCGCCTCGGCGGTACCCCCAACGCGGTCGACGTGCCGTTCTGGCCGTCGCTGCGGCGCAGCATCGCCGACTCGCTGCGGCTGGTGGGCCTGTCGATCCTCTTCGGCATCCCGCTCTTCGCCGCCGGCTTCATCCCGGTGCTCGGCCAGACCGTGGTGCCGGTGATCGGGGCGGCGGTCGGCGGCTGGCTGCTCGCGGTGGAGCTGGTCGGGGCGCCCTTCTACCGGCGCGGGATGCGGCTGCCGGACCGGCGGGCACACCTCAAGGCGGACCGGCCGACCACGCTCGGCTTCGGGGTGGCGGTCTTCGTCTGCTTCCTGATCCCGCTCGGCGCGGTGATCGTCATGCCGGCCGCCGTCGCCGGGGCCGCACTGCTGGCCCGCCGCTCCCTCGGCCAGCCCATCACGGAGGAGCGGGCCGTGCCTGCGCCGGCCGGGCCCGGCCACGCCGCCGGCTGACGGGACCCGTCAGGAGGGGCCGCCGACCGGGACCCTGTCAGGAAGGACCGGGACCTGTCAGGGCAGGTCGCGCAGGCAGGACCAACCCGACCCGACCGGGCGGTAGCCGAGCCGGACGTTGACCGCCAGCATCGGCGCGTTCGCCTCGTCGTTGGAGGTGTAGGCGACGCGTACCCCTCGGGCGGCGGCGCGGTGCAGCGCCGCCGTCTTGACCAGTCGGGCGAGCCCGTGCCCCCGGTGCGTCGGCAGGGTGCCGGTGTAGTCCGACCACATCCGGTCGCCGTCGCGGTTGACGAGGCTGAACGCCACGATCTCGTCGTCGATCTCGGCCGCGGTGCTGGCCACGTGGTCCAGGCCCAGGTTCTCCCAGATCTCGGAGCGCCAGCTCTCGTAGCTGGTCGCGTCGGCGGGCACGTCCTCCGGCTCGTCGGCCGCCGCCGCCACCTCGGCCAGGTAGACCCGGCGCGGCTCGACGTCGGTCAGCGCAAGCAGCCGTACGCCCGGCGGCGGCTCCGGCATCGGCGGGGCCGGCCGCAGGTCCAGTGCCGAGTAGCGCAGCTCCCGGCTCGGCGTGAAGCCGTGCCGGCGGGCGAACGGCAGCGACTCCGGCAGCGCCCAGGTACGCACCCGGCGCGCCCCGATGTCGCGCAGGTGCCCCAGCGCGGCGGTCAGCAGCGCGGTGCCGGCGCCCCGGCCCCGGTGCTCCGGGTGCACGTGCAGGGTGGAGATCTCGCCGACGTCCGGCTCGGAGGTCTGGGCGTTGCGGTAGGCCGACGCCCAGCCGATGACCGTGTCGTCCACCTCGACGACGTACGCGGTCCAGTCCTCGTCGGGCGGGGGCTGGGCGATCATCTTCCGGGTCGACTCGACGCCGCGTACCAGGTAGGGGTGCACGAGCGCGCGCATCGCCACCACGGCGGGCGCGTCGTCGGGGCGGGCGGTCCGGATTCGCACGTCAGTTCTCCTCGCGTACGGCGGCGACGGCCTCGACCTCGACGAGCTGGTCGGTCCGTCCCTCGGCGTCGAGCGGGCAGGCGCCGGCGGTGAACACCAGCCGGGCGGGCGGCTCGACCGTGGCCGCGTACGCGTACTCCGCGACGTCGGAGAGGGCGGGCACGCGGATCAGCCGGGTCGGTGGGGTCACGGCGGTGACGCTACCGCCGGACCCCCGGGCGGCTCGACCGGTTATCCGCCGGCCGGTCAGGCGGACTCGCGGACGATCAGCTCGGTGGGGAGCACCACGGGCTCGATGGCCTCGCCGGCGGCCAGCCGCAACAGCAGCCGGGTCATCTGCCGGCCCAGTTGCACGATCGGCTGGCGGACGGTGGTCAGCGGCGGCTCGGTGTACGCGGCCGTCTCGATGTCGTCGAAGCCGATCACCGCCACGTCGTCGGGCACCCGCCGACCCGCCTCGCGCAGCGTCCGCAGGGCGGCGTGCGCCATCAGGTCGGAGGCGGCGAAGACGGCGTCCAGGTCGGGGTGCTCGGCGAGGAGCTGCCGCATGGCCGTCGCCCCGGACTCGCGGGTGAAGTCGCCGGTCGCCACCAGTTCCGGCAGGCCGGCCTCGGTTACCGTGTTCCGGTAGCCGGCGAGGCGCTCGATGCCGGCCACCATGTCCTGCGGGCCGGCGATGGTGGCGATCCGGCGGCGCCCGCCGTCGAGCAGGTGCCGCACCGCCGTGGCCACCCCGCCGACGTGGTCGACGTCGACGTAGGGCACGTCGGCGCCGTCGAGCGGCCGTCCGCTGCACACGACCGGGATGCCCAGCCGGGCGAGCCGGCCGGGCAGCGGGTCCTCGCCGTGCAGCGAGGCGAAGAGCACGCCGTCGACGTGCCGGCCGGTGGTGTAGCGCTCGACGCGGTCGTGCCCGGCGGGGGAGCCGGCCAGCATCAGCACGAGCTGCTTGTCGGCCGCCTCCAGCTCCTGCGCCGCGCCCCGGATGATCCCGGGGAAGACCTGGTCGTCGGAGAAGACCCGGGTGGCGGCCTCCGGCAGCACCAGGGCGATCGAGTCGGTCCGCTGGGTGACCAGGCTGCGGGCGGCCAGGTTCGGCACGTACCCCAGCTCGGTCACCGCCCGGCGGACCGCCTCCCGGATGGGCTCGGCGACCGTCGTGGAACCGTTCACCACCCGGGACACGGTTGCCCGCGAGACCCCCGCCCGCCGGGCCACCGCTTCCAGCGTCGGCCGCTGCGCCGTCGTCATCCCCGTTACCACCCTCGTCACAGCCCGTTCCGGGAGATCACCTCCTGGTACCACCGGGCGCTGGACTTCGGTGTGCGGCGCTGGGTCAGGTAGTCGACGTGGATGATCCCGAACCGTCGACGGTAGCCCTCGGCCCACTCGAAGTTGTCCAGCAACGACCATACGAGATAGCCCCGCAGGTCCACTCCCCGGGAGATCGCCTCGTGCACGGCGCGCAGGTGCCCGTCGAGATAGGCGATCCGGTCGGCGTCCATGACCTGCCCGGAACCGTCGGCGTCGGGCTTGTCGGGGAACGCCGCGCCGTTCTCGGTGACCATCAGTGGCACGCCGGGGTAGTCCCTGGCGATCCGTTCCAGCAGCCGGGTCAGCCCGGCCGGTTCGATCATCCAGCCCATGTCGGTCAGCGGCCCGGCCGGCGGGAGGAACTCCACCGCGCCCTCGGTGCCCGGCCAGGCGCTGCCGCCCGCGCCGTCCGGCCGTCCCGCGACGTAGGTGGGGGCGTAGTAGTTGATGCCGAGCAGGTCGATCGGGGCGGCGATCAGCTTCTCGTCGCCGTCGCGGAGGAACGTCGGCTCGACGATGCGGGACACGTGCTCCAGCACGTCGTCGGGGTAGGCCGCGCGCAGCAGGGGATCGAGGAAGATCCGGTTGTGCAGGCCGTCGACCAGGCGGACCGCCGCCGCGTCGGCGGCGCTGTCCGCGTCGACCGCGCACACGTCGGCCGGGTTGACCGTGATCCCGACGGTCTGCGCGCCGCCCGAGCGCAGGGCGCGGGCCGCCAGGCCGTGCCCGAGCAGCAGGTGGTGTACGGCGGCGAAGGCCGCGCCCGGGTCCTGTTCGCCGGGGGCGTGCACCCCGTTGCCGTAGCCGAGGTAGGCCGAGCACCACGGCTCGTTGAGCGTGGTCCAGGTGCGGATCCGGTCGCCGAGGCGGGTGTGCACCGCCGTGGCGTACGTGGCGAAGTGCTCGGCGGTCTCCCGGTTGGTCCAGCCGCCCCGGTCCTGGAGGGCCTGCGGCAGGTCCCAGTGGTAGAGCGTGACGATCGGGTCGATGCCCCGCGCCAGCAGCGCGTCGGTGAGCCGGTCGTAGAAGTCCAGGCCGCGTGGGTTGACCGGGCCGGTGCCGTCCGGCTGGATGCGGGGCCAGGCCACCGAGAAGCGGTACGCCCGCAGCCCCAGCTCCGCCATCAGCGCCACGTCGTCGGCGTACCGGTGGTAGTGGTCGCAGGCCACGTCGCCGGTGTGCCCGTGGTGGACCTTGCCCGGCGTACGGCTGAAGGTGTCCCAGATCGACGGGCCGCGACCGTCGTCGGTGGCCGCGCCCTCGATCTGGTACGCGGCGGTGGCCGCCCCCCAGACGAAGTTGTCGGGGAATCGCAGAGTGCTCACGCCTTGACCGCACCTTCCATGATGCCGCCGATGATCTGGCGGCCGAACAGGACGAAGACCAGCAACAGCGGGAGGGTGGCGATGGCCGTCCCCGTGAACACCTGGGACATGTCCGTGTAGTACCCGTCGGACAGGGTGCGCAGTGCCAGCTGCACGGTGGGGTTCTCCGGATCGTTGAGGACAGCGTACGGCCAGAGGAAATCGTTCCAGGTCGTCATGAACGTGAGCAGCCCGAGTACGGCGGCGGCCGGGCGCAGCGCCGGCAGCACCACGTTCCAGTAGATCCGCGCGGTGTTGCAGCCGTCCACCCGTGCGGCCTCGATCAGCTCGTTGCTCACCGCCTGGCCCGCGTACTGCCGCATCATGAAGACCCCGAAGCCGGTGACCAGGGCCGGCACGATCACCGCCGGCAGCCGGTCGTTCCAGTTCAGCTTCGTCATGAGCAGGTAGAGCGGGATGACGCCGAGCTGGGTGGGCACCATCATCGTCGCGATGATCACCATGAGCAGCGCGTTGCGCCCCCGGAACCGCAGCTTGGCGAAGGCGAACCCGGCCAGCGTGGAGAAGAAGACCACCGAGACGGTGACCGTGGTCGCCACGATCGCCGAGTTGACCAGGCCGGCGACGAAGTACGCGTCGGTGTTGTCGAGCAGCCGGGACACGTTCGCGCCGAAGTTGCCGCCGGGGGTCACCGGGGGCGGCAGCTGGCCCATCGCGTCGTTGGAGCGGCTCGCGACCACGAACATCCAGTAGATCGGGAAGATCGACAGGACCCCGGCGGCGATCAGCGCGGCGTAGGTGAGCCGGCTGGCGGCCCAGAGGCGGGTCATCGCGCTCCCTCCTTCGACTTCGCGTCCTCCTTCGCCGGCTTCGCGCCGCCGAGTCGGCGCAGGAGCAGCACGTTGATCGCCGCGACGACCGCGATCAGCGCGAAGAGCAGCCACGCCACCGCCGAGCCGTACCCGAAGTTGTAGTGGGGCGCGAAGGCGTTCTCGAACATGTACATGGTCACGGTCTGCGACTCCCGCAGCGTCCCGCCCCGGATCGGGTTGGTCCCGGAGTGAAACAGTCGGGGCTCGGTGAAGAGCTGGAGCCCGCCGATGGTGGAGATGATGACGGTGAAGATGATCGTCGGCTTGAGCAGCGGCACGGTGATCGACCAGAACTGCCGGGCCCGGCCGGCCCCGTCGATGGCGGCCGACTCGTAGAGGTCGCGCGGGATGGCCTGCATGGCGGCCAGGAAGATCAGCGCGTTGTAGCCGGTCCACCGCCAGTCGACCATGGTGGAGATGGCCACCCAGGACGCGAACCGGTTCGACTTCCACTCGATCGCGTCGATGCCGACCAGGTCGAGCATCCAGTTGACCATGCCGAACTCGCGGCCGAAGAGCACCCCGAAGACGATCGCGACCGCGGCGGTCGAGGTGATGTTCGGGATCAGCACCGCCATCCGGAACGTGGTCCGCGCCCGCAGTTGCCGGTTGAGCAGGTTGGCCAGCCAGAGCGCGGCCAGCAGCTGCGGAACCGTCGAGATGACGAAGATGCCGAGGGTGTTGACGACGGCGTGCCAGAAGTCGGCGTCCGCCAGCAGTTGGCTGTAGTTCTGCAGCCCGACGAACGGGTGGTTGCTGCCGAGCAGGTCCCAGTCGTGCAGGGAGACCCAGAAGGTGTAGATCAGCGGGTACGCCCCGAACACCCCGAAGAGCACGAAGAACGGGGCGATGAACAGGTAGGGCGAGTACTTCGTGTCGAGGCGGCTGAACCGCATCACCGGTGGACGCCGACCGGTGCGGGGCGCCGGTGCGACCGGCGGGCGGGCGTCGAGCTGAACGGTCATGCCCGGAGGACTCCTTTCCCGGGTGCGGGCGGGACCGGCACCCCCGGCGCCCCTCCCACCCGCACTCCGGCTCGGGCTACTTGGCGGCGGCCTTCTTCGCGTTGTTGACCGCGTCCGTCCAGCCCTGTTCGGGGTTGCGCTGGCCCAGTTCCACCGTCCGCACGGCGTTCTCGACCTCGGTGCGGACGGCCTGGTTCTTCGGTCCCATGTAGACGGGCTTCAGCGTCTTGGCGCCCTCGCCGAAGATCTGCCCGACGGGCGCGTCGGAGAAGTACGCGTTCTTGGCGTCGACGATCGCGGGGTCGGCCAGCGCCTGCGGCGAGGAGGGCAGCGGACCCTTGGCCTTGAACGCCCCGATCTGGCCCTTGGCGCTGGTCAGGAACTTCGCCAGCTCGATCGCCTCGGCGCGGTGCTGGCTCTGGGTCGGCACGGCGAGCCACGATCCGCCCCAGTTGCCGCCGTTGCCGGGCACCCGGGCGATGTCCCACTTGCCCTTGGCCTCCGCGCCGGCGTTGCCCTCGATGACGCCGGTCATCCAGGCCGGGCAGGCGATGGTGGCGAACTTGGCCTGCTTGAAGGCCGACACCCACTCCTCGGACCAGGAGCCGTACTTGCCGGAGAGGCCGGAGTCGATGATGTCCATCGTGGTGTCCCAGGCCTGCCGGACCGCCGGGTTGCTGTCCACCACCAGGTTGTCGCTGGTGTCGTAGTAGTGGTGGCCCTGCGCGTTGCCGGCCGTCTGGAGCACGATCGTGTTGAAGATGTTGGTCGCCGCGTCCAGGAACGCCGCGCCGGTGTTCTTCGCCTTGAACTGCTCGCCGACCTTGATGTACTCCTGCCAGGTCGGCCAGAGCTTCGACACCGCCTCGCGGTCGGTGGGCAGGCCGGCCTTGGCGAAGAGGTCCTTGCGGTAGCACATCGCCATGCCGCCGACGTCGGTGCCCAGGCCGATCAGCTTGCCGTCCTGGGTCGTCCCGCCCTTCCACTTCCACTCCAGGAAGTTGCCCTGGAGTTCCGCCCCGCCGTGGTCGAGCAGGTTGACGAAGTTGTCGGGGTTGGCCTTGTACTCGACCATCAACCCCTCTTCGATGGCGACGACGTCGCCCGCGCCCTTGCCGGCGGCGAGCCACTGGGTCAGCTTCGGCGAGTAGTCGTCGAGGTTGGTGCCCGTGCCACGCTCGACGATCTTCACGTTCGGGTGGCTGGCCATGTATTCCTTGTAGAGCTCTTCGTAGCCGAACTGGCTGAACACGTCCACGGTCAACGTGATCTTGCCGTCCTCGGCGGGTTCGTCGCCGGCGCAGCCGGCGGTGGCGAGCAGCGCGGTGGCGGCGGCGATGGCCACCGCCGCCAGGCGGCGGCGCGGAAAGACACCCATGTCGGTCAGACCCCTCTCAGGTCGTCTGAGGTGGTGAGGCAGGTGGTGGAACAGAGCTGAGAGAGCGCTCTCACGACAGGGTGGTGGTTGGCTCGGCCGGTGTCAAGAGAGCGCTCTCCGCCGGTCCCGCCGGGGCCGGAAACGAGGAGAGTGGCCGCCTGTGCCTGGCGGCCACTCTCCTCGGACGTGCGGTGAAACTGCGCGGAACCCTCGGGGCCCGGTTCCACGCGGCGGTGGGTCAGCCGACGCGCAGGCCCTCCAGCAGGCTGCGGTCGCCGGCGACGTCGAGCGTGTCGAGGCCCACCCGGCCCCAGAGCGCCAGCAGCAGGTCGCTCGCGGTGCCGCTGACCTGCGCGCGGGCGTGGTGGTCGTCGTGGTCGAAGATGGTGGCGGTGTCGAGCAGGGCCACGCCCTCGCCGCGCAGCCGCAGGAACCACTCCTGCCCGGCGTCGGAGGCGGAGATCTGCACCACCCCGTGCCACTGGCCGGCCGTGCGGCGCCGGCCGGCCGGCAGCCAGGTGTCCAGGATCTCGCTCACCCCGTCGGCGGCGAGCTTCGCCTCGACCGGATCGCCCGCCGCGATGGCGAGCTGGGCGTCCCAGCGGTGCACCGCGGTCTCGTGCGCCATCCGGCGCGGCCAGAAGCCCGCCTTCTTCGGCTGCGGCGCCCAGTTCCACGCCGGGGCCTCCGGGTCGAGGCCGTCGAAGAGGGTCATGAGCTGGTCGTACGCCTGCTGCCAGAGCTGGAGCGGGGCGACACCCGGCTCCGGCTCGACCGGCTCGGGCCTCCCGGGCGACGGGGTGGTCGCGCCCGCACCCGCGAACGAGTGCACCCAGCGGTAGAGGGAGGTCAGATGCAGGGTCAGGTCGGCGACGTTCCAGCCGGGACAGGACAGCACCGGTGTCTCCGGCGGCGCCTCCGCCACGGCTGCGGCGAACGCCGGGCCCTCCGCCCGGAGTGCTCCCAACCAGAAGTCCTTCGTACCGTGCAGTCTGCTCATCGCCATCCTCCCGGGGGTGACCGGGCCACCAGTGGGCGCCGCGGCTACCCCTCAGCCTAGGGTGAAAGGCGTGTCAGACGTCTACGCCCAGCCGACAACCGGAACCGAACAGCCCACGACGTGCGACCTGGCGCGATACACCACGTTGCGCCTGGGCGGCCCGGCCGGCCGCGTCGTCGCCGGCAACGACGCCGACGGGATCGTCCGGGCGGTGCGGGAGGCGGTCGCACGCGACGAGCAGGTCCTGCTCCTCGCCGGGGGTAGCAACGTCGTGATCGGGGACGCCGGGTTCCCCGGCACGGTGGTCCTGGTGCGCTCCCGGGGCCTGCGGGTGGTCGCCGAGGACGCCGACGCCGTCACCGTGCGCGTCGAGGCCGGCGAGCCCTGGGACGAACTGGTCGCCGCCACCGTGGCCAACGGCTGGTCCGGCCTGGAGTGCCTCTCCGGCATTCCCGGCTCGACCGGCGCCACCCCCATCCAGAACGTCGGCGCGTACGGGCAGGAGGTCGCCGAGACCATCACCGGCGTCGAAGTCCACGACCGGGTCGACGGGACCGTCGGGCGGATCGCCGCCGCCGACTGCGGCTTCGCGTACCGCTCCAGCATCTTCAAGTACAGCGACCGCTGGGTGGTGCTCTCCGTCGACTTCCGGCTCGCCCGCTCGCCGCTGTCGGGGCCGGTGCGCTACGCGGAACTGGCCCGGGCGCTCGGCGTGCAGGTGGGGGAGCGGGTGCCGCTGGCCGACGCCCGGGCCGCGGTCCTGCGGCTGCGCGCCGGCAAGGGCATGGTGCTCGACGCGACCGACCCGGACACCCGCTCGGTCGGCTCGTTCTTCACCAATCCGGTGCTCGACGGCGCCGCGTACGCGCTCCTGCGGGAGCGCGCCGCCGACATCGGCGAGCCGCCCGCCTGGCCCGGCGCGGGTGACGTGGTGAAGGTCAGCGCGGCCTGGCTGATCGACAAGGCCGGATTCGGCAAGGGGCATCCGGGGCCCGACGGCGTCGCCATCTCCAGCAAGCACACCCTCGCCCTGACCAACCGCAGCGGCACCGCCAGCACCGCATCCCTGGTTGAGCTGGCGCGCGAGATCCGCGACGGCGTCCACGACCGCTTCGGCGTCACCCTCCACCCCGAACCCGTCCTCGTCAACTGCACCATCTGACCTCTCCCGCTCTCCTTTCCCCTCCCCGGAGGGCTCCTCCCGCCCCCGTGCGCACCCCCTCCGTGCGCGTCGATCATGCAGTTGTGTTGGGCGTTTCGGGGTATTACGAGGCATTTGTCCCCCACCGCAACTGCATGATCGACGACGGCGGGGGCGGGGTGCGGGCGAGGGCTGGGTGGGGGTGTGGGCTAGGTGGGGGCGATCGTGGGCCAGGGGAGGGTGAGTTCGCCGTGGCGCCAGCGGCGGGGGCCGTCGAGGATCGGCCAGCCCGCCTCGCGGAGGGCGGAGACCGCGCGCAGCCAGCGTTGGCGGGGGCCGTACGGGGCGTAGCCGGCGGCGGCCTGCCAGGCGTCGTCGAGCGCGCGGATCAGGTCGTGGACCCGCTCGCCGGGCACGTTGCGGTGGATCAGCGCCTTGGGTAGCCGTTCGGCCAGCTCCGCCGGGGTGCCGAGGGTGGTGAGCTTCGCGGCCAGGGTGAGCGTACGGGGGCCGTCGGCGTCGATCAGCAACCAACCGCCGAGCCGCCCCAACTCGTCGCAGGTGCCCTCGACCAGCAGCCCGCCCGGGGCCAGCCCGGCGGTCATGGTTCGCCAGGCGTCGGCGACCTCGCGCTCGTCGTACTGCCGCAGGACGTTGAACGCGCGGACCAGGGCGGGGCGCAGCCCGGCCAGCTCGAACCCGCCCCGGGCGAAGGTGAGCCGGGGCGGGTCGGCGGACGGCTGGGCGGCGGCGACGCGTACCGGATCGATCTCCAACCCGACGAGGCGCACGTCCGGGCGTACCGCGACGGCCAGGCGGGCGCGCAGTTCGACGGCGGTCACGGGGCTGGCGCCGTAGCCGAGGTCCACCACCAGCGGATCGGCCGCCCGGCGCAGCGCCTCCCCGCAGGTCTCGACGATCCAGTTGTCCACCCGGCGGAGCCGGTTCGGGTTCGTCGTCCCCCGGGTCACCGCGCCGAGCGGCCGGTGCCGCGCCGCGCCCGCCATCGTCCGTGACCGCCCGGGCCGGCTCAGCCGACCCGGTGCACCTTGTGCTGGGCGGCCTGGGCCAGCGGGCGTACGACGAGGCGGTCCACGTTGACGTGCTGCGGGCGGGTCGCGCACCAGGCGACGCAGTCGGCGACGTCCTCGGCGACCAGCGGCTCGGGGACCCCGGCGTAGACCGCCGCCGCCCGTTCGGCGTCGCCCGCGAAGCGGACCAGCCCGAACTCGTCGGTCCGGACCATGCCGGGGTCGATCTCGATCACGCGCACCGGCCGGCCGCAGAGTTCGAGCCGCAGCGTGCCGGCGATCGCCGTCTGCGCGTGCTTCGCGGCGGTGTATCCGCCTCCGCCCTCGTACACGGTGAAGCCGGCGGTCGAGGAGACGACCACGATGGTGCCGGCCCCGGACGCCTCCAGCGCCGGCAGCAGCGCCTGGGTGACGCGCAGTGTGCCGAGCACGTTGACGTCGTACATCCACTGCCAGTCGTCGACCGACCCGGACTCGACCGGGTCCAGCCCGCGCGCGCCGCCGGCGTTGTTGACGAGCAGGGTGACCGGGCCCAGGGCCGCCGCCGCGCCGGCCAGGTCGGACACCGACCCGTCGGACGTGACGTCGCAGGCCACGGCGGTGGCCGCGCCTCCCGCGGCCTCGATCTCGGCCACCAGGGCGGCCAGGCGGTCGGTACGCCGCGCGGCGGCGATGACGTGGAATCCCTCGGCGGCGAGCCGGCGGGCGGTGGCCGCCCCGATCCCGCTGGACGCTCCGGTGACGACGGCGACAGAGGTCATCCGGTCATTCTCCCCGGGTGCCGGCGCGGGAGGGCGGCGGGGCGGTGATGAGGTCCGTCACGCCCAGGGGCCGTTCCGGCGAATTACGGGTGGCCCATGGGGAAGATGACATCGGCCGAGGACGTTGTCCCAGGAGCGCCGGGCGTGCCGACGGCTTGAACCGTGACAAAAGGAGCGGAAGTGGCGGATTTGCACACCGGTGTGGGTCGTCAGCGCGGTGCGCGCCCGTGGCCCCGCCCCCGGCGGATCGCGACGCTCTCGGTGCACACCTCGCCCCTGCACCAGCCCGGCACCGGCGACGCCGGTGGCATGAACGTCTACATCCTGGAGGTCGCCCGGCGGCTGGCCGAGGCGGACGTCGAGGTGGAGATCTTCACCCGGGCCACCTCCGGCGACCTGCCCCCGGTCGTCGAGACGGCGCCCGGCGTGCACGTCCGGCACGTCACCTCCGGCCCCCTCGAAGGGCTCACCAAGGAGGAGCTGCCGGGCCAGCTCTGCGCCTTCACCGCCGGCGTGCTGCGCGCCGAGGCGTCCCGGCCGCCGGGCCACTACGACCTGATCCACTCCCACTACTGGCTCTCCGGGCAGGTCGGCTGGCTGGCCAAGGAGCGCTGGGGGGTGCCGCTGGTGCACACCGCGCACACCCTGGCGAAGGTCAAGAACGCCCAGCTCGCCGCCGGGGACCGGCCCGAGCCGAAGGCCCGCGTCATCGGCGAGGAACAGGTGGTCGCCGAGGCCGACCGCCTGGTCGCGAACACGGCGGTCGAGGCCCGCGACCTCATCGACCGGTACGACGCCGATCCGGCCCGGGTCGCGGTCGTCGAGCCCGGCGTGGACCTGGACCGGTTCCGTCCCGCCCCGGGCGACCGCGACCGCGCCGCGGCCGCCGCCCGCCGCCGCCTCGGACTGCCCGCCGCCGGCTACGTGGTGGCCTTCGTCGGCCGCATCCAGCCGCTGAAGGCCCCGGACGTGCTCCTCCGCGCGGTGGCCGCGCTGCGCGAGCGCGACCCGGTGCTCGCCGACGAGGTGACCGTGGTGATCTGCGGGGGGCCCAGCGGCAGCGGGCTGGACCGGCCGACCGCCCTGATGGAGCTGGCCGCCACGCTCGGCGTCGCCGACCGGGTGCGTTTCCTGCCGCCGCAGACCGGCGACGACCTGCCCGCCCTGTACCGGGCGGCCGACCTGGTCGCGGTGCCGTCGTACAACGAGTCCTTCGGTCTGGTCGCGCTGGAGGCGCAGGCCTGCGGTACGCCCGTGGTCTCCGCCGCCGTCGGCGGGCTGGTGACCGCCGTGCGGGACCAGGTCAGTGGTGTGCTGATCGACGGCCACGATCCGGCCGACTGGGCCCGTACGCTCGGGCACCTGCTGCCCGACCGGCTCCGCCGTGCCGAACTGGCCCGGGGTGCCGCGCGGCACGCCCGTAACTTCTCCTGGCACCGCACCGCCTCCGGCCTGCTCGCCGTCTACGGCGAGGCGATCGCCGCGCACCGGGCCCGGCTCGCCTCCGAGCTGGTCTGCGGCCCGGCCATGTCCTGCTCCTGGTGACCCCGTCGCGCACCGGCCGCCGGCGCTGTCGTGCCGCCCGTCGTCGCCCGGTGCCGGGGCGGTGGCGGCCGTAGAGTGGATCCGATGAGCGGGAAGAGCGATCTTGCGGCCCTGATCGAGTCGGTCTGCGACGAGCGGGAGCTGGCCTGGGAGTCGACCGGCCCGGGCTCGTACGCGGTCACGCTGCCGGGTACCCACAAGCTGAAGACGATCTGCAACCTGATCGTGGGCGAGCACGCGCTGCGGATCGAGGCGTTCGTGATGCGCCAGCCGGACGAGCGCCGCGAGGAGCTGTGGGCGTGGCTGTTGCAGCGCAACGCCCGCATGTACGGCGTGTCGTTCTCCGTCGACGCGGTCGGCGACGTCTACCTGACCGGTCGGGTCAACCCGGCCGGGATCGACGCCGACGAGCTGGACCGCCTGCTGGGCGCGGTGCTGACGTACTCCGACGAGTCCTTCGACACGATGCTGGAGATCGGCTTCGGCAGCTCGATCCGGCGGGAGTGGGAATGGCGGGTGAAGCGGGGCGAGTCAACGGCCAACCTGGCGGCGTTCGCCCACCTCTTCGAGCCGTCCCCGGGCGCGGCCGGGCAACCGGGCGCGGCCGATGAGCCCGGTGCCGCCGGGCCGGCTGGAGGCGCCCTCGACGACGTCTCGGGCACCGGTGCCCCGGCCGGAGGTTCGGACCGGTCCTGACGGGTATGCCGCACCGCGCGGTGCGGCACTGGGACCCGCCGCGCGCCGAGGACCAACTGTCGAGGAGCGTGAGCGTCCCATGGCTCAGCGGAACAGCTCAGGTCGCGGCGGGACTGCGACCAGGACGAAACGGCAGGCGGGCAACCAGACCCCGAACACCCCGACGATCTCCGAGTCCGACATCTCCCGGATGAAGGTCGACGAGATCCGGGGACAGCTGCGCAAGCGTGGGGTCTCCGGCATCTCCGCCCTGCGCAAGCCGGAACTGGTGAAGACGCTGGCGAAGACCCTGCGGGCGGAGCGTCCCTCGGGTGGGGCCGCGCGGCGCAGCACCGGGCCGGCCGGTCGGGCGACGGGGACGCGGGCGTCCGCCGGGCGGGCCGCCGCCACGAAGAAGGCGGCGTCGGGTCGGGCGGCGAACAAGGCGGCCCCGGGTCGGGCGTCGGCGGCGAACAAGGCGGGCCCGGCGAAGAAGGCAGCGGCGAGGAAGACGGCGGCGGCGAAGGCTCCGGCGGAGAAGAAGACGGCGGCGAAGAAGACCCCGGCGGCGGAGGCTCCGGGGGCGAGGAAGGCGGCGGCGGCGAAGGCTCCGGCCAGGAAGGCTGCCGGGAAGACGGCCCCGGCGAAGAAGACCACGTCGGCGGCCCGGAAGTCCGCGCCGGCCTCGTCGCGGACGGGCGCGACGCGCGGCGGTACGACGACCGGCGTCCGCACCGGCCGGAGCAGTTCGCGGTCGGTGCGTTCCTCGCAGCTCGTCTCGTCCACCGCCGATCGGCCGGAACGCCCCGGCCGCAGCCTGGTGACCACCAACCACGAGGTGATCCAGCGCTGGGCGCGCGAGCGTGGCGCCCAACCGGCGACGATCGCGGGCACCGAGCGGCAGGGGCGGCCCGGCGTGCTCACCTTCAACATGCCGGGCTACCGGGAGAGCAGCCGGATACGCGAGATCACCTGGGACGACTGGTTCCGCACCTTCGACGAGCGGAGGCTGAACCTGATCTACCAGGAGCAGCTCCGGGACGGCCGGCAGAGCAACTTCTTCCGGACGGAGTCGCCCGATCGTGAGGACGCCTGACGTGTTTCGGGGAATCGTCCACGGGTAAGCGCTGTTTGCCATGACCGAGGCCCGAAGTGGGCACACCTCGGTGCCACACCGGGAGCTGTGACCGGCGAGACAGCCCATCCAGGTTGTCTTCGTAATACCGGGCGAACTAACTTTATTGCACCGCGCCACGCTCGGAACCGTTCGGGGGAGCGGTGGATCGATCAGATCCGTGCACCGAGTGAGGTGCGGGGGACGGGTGGAATCACACCGTTGGGGGACGGTGGCCACCTGTTTGGACCGGCGGCGTGAGCGGGCGACGCCTACGGGGGTGGGCCTGGCCCCCCGCCCCCGGTCATACGGTGCGGACGCCCATCGCGATCACGAGTCGCGATGGGCGTTCTGCTGTCCCCCGCAACCACCCACCCCACCCCGTCCGGCCTTACCCTGGGCCTGGGCCTGCGCTGCCAACCGCCGCCGCCCTCGGCCCTCCCTTCCCGGCCCACCCGCCCGCCTCCCCACGCCTCCCCCGCCGCTCGGGGCCTCCGTTGACCATGGGGTTGACGGCGATGTCGATCTCTCCGTACGCCGCCAACCTCATGATCACCGCACGGGGGTCGGGGTCGGGGTGGGGGGAGGTGGGAGGGGGGTGGAGAGTTGGCGGAGGGCGGCGACGCGGCGTTCGCGGGGTGGGCCGGCCAGCAGGTGGCAGCCGGCGGCCAGCAGTCCGAGCCCGCCGACGATGAGCCAGTGCCGGTCCCCGAGGTACTGCAGGCTCACCCCGCCGAGGGTGGGCGCCACGAACGACGCCGCCGGGAACGCCAGGTAGAACACGGACTGGTAGCGGGCCCGCAGCTCCAGTGGGGCGAGGTCGGCGTTGATCTGTGCGTTCGGCGGTGCGGCGAGCATCTGCCCGAAGGTCCAGACCACCGCCGCGACCAGGTAGACGGCCACGTCGTCGGCGAACGCGAGGCTGGCGAAGCCGAGCGCCAGCAGCGCGGTCGAGACGGCCAGTACGCGGTCCCTGCGGTGCCGTTCGATCAGCCGCGGCACGAAGAGCTGCCCGAGCACGATCAGGACTCCGCCGAGCGCCACCACCGCGCCGTACGCCGACGGGCGCAGGCCGTCCGCCCGCATCGCGAGGGGCATGATCGTCGACGTCTGCATGGTCAGTACGGCCAGCACGAAAGTCAGGCCCACGAAGATGAGGAAGGTGCGGTCGGTCAGCGCCGTGTGCAGCCCCGGCTGCCGCGGCCGCCCCGCTCGTCCCAGCCCCGCCCGCCCTTTCCCCCGTCGCCCTGCCGGCCGTACCGACCCTGCCGGCCGCCCCCGTCCCGCTCCCGACTCCGCCGGCCGCCCCCGTCCCGCCTCCGTCTGCCGCGCGACCTCCGCCCGTCGCGGCGCCGCTCCGCCACCGCCGACCGCCGCCGGCCGAAGATCTTGGACACCTGCCGTCCGGTCGGAACGGGAAGTGTCCAAGATCGGTTTCAGCCCGGCGGCGCGGCGGGGCAGGGTCTCCGGGACCTTCCAGGCGATGAGGGCCGCCGCGACCAGGGTGGCGGTGGCGTCGACCAGGAAGAGCGCCACGAAGCTCGCTTCGGCGAGCAGGCCGGCCAACAGCGAGGCCACGGCCATGCCCAGGTTGAAGGCCCAGAACTGGAGGTTGAAGGCCCGGGAGCGACGCCGTTCGGGCACCACGTCGACGATCGCCGCCACGAAGGCGGGGCTGGGCATCGAGTGCGCCACCCCGACCAGGGCGGCGAGCGCCGCGATCATCATCAGGTGCCGGCTGAAGGCCAGCCCGATCATCAGTCCGGCGGTGGCGAGCTGGGCGGCGAGCAGGGTGGACCGTCGACCCCACCGGTCGGCCAGTACGCCGCCGAGCAGCACGCCGGCGACGCCGCCCAGCCCGTACGCCCCGACCACCGTCCCGGTGAGCGCCTCGCTCGCGCCCCGCGCCTCGGTCAGGTAGAGCGGCAGGAAGAGCATCGCGAAGGCGCCGGCCCGGTTGATCAGCAGGCCGGCCCAGAGATACCAGAACGTGGCCGGGAGCCCGCCCGCGGTGTCGTACAGCCAGCGGCGCAGCGTCCGCACCCGTCCCTCCGACAGTTTTGTTTCCTGACCGGACCGGCCTCGACCGTAGGGAGCCGACGGCCGTCGCGCCAGCGTGTCCCTGGTCACCGCGCCGCCTACGTCCGCGCCGCGTGGGTCCGTGCCGCCTACGTCCGCGTCGCCTACGTCCGCGTCGCCTACGTCCGCGCCTCGACCTGCGTCGGCTCGGCGGGGGCCGTCGCCGCCACCTCGGCGGCCTGCGGGGCGGGCGGCTGGATCGCCACCACCGGCACGGCGGGTCCGGTGGCCGCCCGCAGGATGGCGGCCCGCCGCTCCCGGGCCGGACCGGAGACCAGGTGGGCGAGCGCCATCAGGCCGCCGATGGCGGCGCAGCCGAACCAGAGCGGGGCGTTGCCGGCCTGCTCCCGGACCAGACCGCCGAGGACCGGCGCGATCGCCGCGGCCGCCTGCCAGGAGAGCGAGAAGACGCCCTGGTAGCGGCCGCGCAGCTCGGCGGGGGAGAGTTCGGCGATCAGGGTGGCGTTGGACGGCGAGTTGAGCATCTCGCCGACCGTCCAGACCAGCACGGTGAGGCCGTAGAACCAGGCGGTGTCGGCGAAGGCGGTGAGCCCGAAGCCGACGCCCATCACCACCGACGCCAGGGCGAGCACGTGCGACCGGCTCCGGCCCCTGATCAGCCGGGGCACGAAGAGCTGGCCGACCACGATCAGCACCCCGTTGAGCGCGATCACCGAACCGTAGGTGGTGGGGCTGAGGCCGGAGTCGCCCATCGCGATCGGCAGCATCGAGATGTGCTGGAGGAAGACCAGCGCGGCGAACAGGTTGAGCGTGACGAAACCGAGGAAGACCCGGTCGCGCAGGATGGTCCGCAGCGCCCCGACCGGAGCGCCGGTGCCCTGGTGGCCGCCGCCGGTGGGGGCCCGCCGGGTCTCGCCGACCTTGACGAAGATGATCAGGGCGGTGACGACGGTGGTGGTCGCGTCGACCACGAACAGCAGCAGGAAGCCGGCCTCGGCGGCGAGGCCGGCGAGGATCGCCGCGCTGGCGAAGCCGAGGTTGATCGCCCAGTAGTTCAGCGAGAAGGCGCGCAGCCGGTCCTTCTCCGGCACCACGTCGATCACCATCGCGCCGAACGCGGGCCGGGCCGCCTCGGCGAACATGCCCAGCAGCAGGGCGCCGAGCGCCACGGCCCACAGCTCCCTGGCGAAGCCGAGGGCGAGCATCATGACCGCCGCGCCGAGGTGCGCGGTGAGCAGGGTGGGCCGGCGTCCCCAGCGGTCGCTCAGCGTGCCACCGGCGGTGGTGCCGATCGCGCCGCCGACGCCCCACAGGCCGAGCACCAGCCCTGCCTGCGACGCGGAGAAGCCGCGCTCCTGCGTCAGGTAGATGGCCAGGAAGACCAGGACGAAGGAGCCGAGCCGGTTGATCAGCGTGCCGGCCCACAGGTACCAGAAGGTGACCGGCAGGCCGCCGGTGGTCTCCCGCAGCCAACCCTGCGTCGTTCGCATCGGCGCCCCGCCCCGTAATGACCGCCCTGATTGTCGCGGCTTACAACCTAGTGTCGGGCCGGTCGTCCGGGCAGCGCTTTTTCCACGTGGTGGTCGTCACGACCACCGCCCGCGCGTCACCGGACGGCGTACGGCAGGATGATCGGCATGACTGCTAGCGAGGGGCCCACCGTCGGGACGCTGGTCCTGCTGCGGCACGGCGAGAGCGACTGGAACGCCAAGAACCTCTTCACCGGCTGGGTCGACGTCGACCTGACCGAGAAGGGCGAGAAGGAGGCGCGCCGCGGCGGCGAGCTGCTGCGCGAGCACGACCTGCTGCCGGACGTGGTGCACACCAGCGTGATGCGCCGCGCGATCCGCACCGCCGAGCTGGCGCTCAACGCCGCCGACCGGCACTGGATCGCCGTACGCCGGTCGTGGCGGCTCAACGAGCGGCACTACGGCGCCCTCCAGGGCAAGAACAAGAAGCAGACCCTGGAGGAGTACGGCGAGGAGCAGTTCATGCTCTGGCGCCGCTCGTACGACACCCCGCCGCCGCCGATCGCCGACGACGACGAGTTCTCGCAGGTCGGCGACCCGCGTTACGCGCTGCTGCCGGGCGAGCTGATGCCCCGCACGGAGTGCCTCAAGGACGTCGTGGAGCGGATGCTGCCCTACTGGTACGACTCGATCGTGCCGGACATCCTGGCCGGCCGGACGGTGCTGGTGGCCGCGCACGGCAACTCGTTGCGCGCCCTGGTCAAGCACCTGGACCAGATCTCCGACTCCGCGATCGCCAAGCTCAACATCCCCACCGGCATCCCGCTGCGCTACGACCTGGACCCGCAGCTGCGCCCGCTCACCCTGGGCGGCACGTACCTGGACCCGGCTGCCGCGAAGGCCGCTGCCGCCGCGGTGGCCAACCAGGGCCGCTGACGTACGCACGAAAGGGCCCCTTCCCGGCGCGGAAGCGCGGGGGAAGGGGCCCTTTCCTGCGTCTCAGCTCGCGGTGGGCGTGGTCTGCCCGGTGATCAGGTAGACCACGTGCTCGCCGGCGTTCACGGCGTGGTCGGCGAAGCGCTCGTAGAAGCGGCCGAGCAGGGTGGCGTCGATGGCGGTCTCCACCCCGTACGGCCAGTCCTCGCCGAGCAGCAGCCCGAACAGGCTCCGGTGCAGGTCGTCCATGGCGTCGTCGTCACCGTCCAGCTCGGCGGCGAGATCGGCGTCGGGCCTGGCCAGCACCGAGCCGATCTTGATGGCCATCCGGTCGGCGATGGCGGCCATGTCGGTGAAGGTCGGCCGCAGTTCGGCGGGCACGGCCGGCGAGGGGTGCCGGCGCAGTGCGGTCTTGGCGACGTGGTCGGCCAGGTCGCCCATCCGCTCCAGGTCGGCCGCGACGTGCAGCGCGGTGATCATCGCGCGCAGGTCGGAGGCCACCGGGGCCTGCCGGGCGAGCAGGTCGCAGACCCGCTCCTCGACGTGCCGGTAGAGCTCGTCGATCTCGGCGTCCCGCTCGATCACCGTCTCGGCCGCCCGGCGGTCCGCGGTGAGCAGGGCGTGGGTGGCCTGCCGCATGGCGGCGCGGACCCCCTCCGCCATGTCCACCAGCAGCTGGCTGACGATCTGCAGGTCAGCCCGGAACTCGTCGCGCATTGTCACGTCCTGTGGTCGGTGGTCGCCGGCCCGGTCGCCGGCGGCGTGGTCGCTGGTCGCCGACCCGGGGGCCGGCGGGGGAGCAGGTGCGCGGCCCACGCTAGGTCGGACGGGGAGACCCGAGGTGAACCTCGGTGAACGACGCCGGACGGGGGAGTGAACTTTCCCGGAAGCGAAGGTGATTCATCCCCTTTGTGGTGGTTGCCAGGTTAACAATGACCCTACGATCGCCGGGTGGAATGGGCGGTGACGGTCGCGGTGGCCGTGGGGCTGGCGGTCGGACTGATCGCCGGGGTGCTGCTGCCCCGGCTCGTCCCGGCGGCGGGCCGACGCGCCACGCGGGCGGGGAGCCGGTCCGGCTTCCCCCACAGCTGGGGGAGGCTCCCGATGGCCGAGGATCCGCAGTCGGGGACCGGTCGCCGCACCATCGACTCGTTGCGGGCCGGCGTGGTCGTGCTCGACCCCGACGACCTGCCCGTCCTGGTCAACCCCGCCGCCCGCGCGATGGGGCTGCTGCGTACCGGGGCCACCCCGGGCTCGATCGCCGCCCACCCGCTGATCCGTACGCTCGCCGGGCAGGTGCGGCGCACCGGCGTGCGCCGCGAGATCGAGCTCGACCTGCCGCGGGGCCGCGACAGCGCCGAGGTGAACCCGCTCGGGGTGCACCTGAGGGCGATGGGCATCGGGGCGGGCTTCATCGCCGTCGAGGCGTCCGACGTGACCGAGTCGCACCGGTTGGCGCGGGTCCGCCGCGACTTCGTGGCCAACGTCAGCCACGAGCTCAAGACCCCGATCGGGGCCCTCCAACTCCTCGCCGAGGCCCTGCTGGACGCCACCGAGCCGGCCGGGGCGGGCGCTCCCGACCTCTCCGAGGACCTGGTCGCCGCCCGCCGGTTCGCCGAGCGGATCCAGCACGAGTCGACCCGGCTGGGCCGCCTCGTGCAGGAGCTGCTGGAGCTGACCCGGCTCCAGGGCGCCGAGCCGCAGCCGCCCCCCGAGCCGGTCGCGATCGACTGGGTGATCGCCGAGGTGATCGACCGCACCCGCACCTCCGCCGCCGCCCGACGGATCGAGGTGGCCGTCGACGCCGAGCAGGGCCTGACCGTCCACGGCAGCGACGCGCAGCTCGCCACGGCCGTGTCCAACCTGGTGGAGAACGCCGTCAACTACTCGGGCGAGGACACGACCGTCCGGATTACCGCCCGCGCCACCGACGACCACGTGGAGATCTCCGTCGCCGACCAGGGCATCGGGATAGCCCCGACCGACGTGGACCGGATCTTCGAACGCTTCTACCGTGCCGACCAGGCCCGGTCGCGCTCGACCGGCGGCACCGGCCTGGGACTGGCGATCGTGAAACACATCGCCGGCAACCATGGCGGAAGGGTGCAGGTGTCGAGCACTCTTGGTGGTGGATCGACGTTCACCCTACGGCTGCCCACCCGTGGCCCCGACGAGGTCCTGGCGACATCACCGTCCGCTGGGATCGAGGCCGGCACGGCCGAGCTTCGGCAGGCCCGACAGCACATGGAAAGGAAGTCCCGTTGAGCCGCGTTCTGGTGGTCGAGGACGAGGAGTCGTTCTCCGACGCCTTGTCGTACATGCTCCGCAAGGAGGGTTTCGAGGTCTCCGTCGCCGCGACGGGAACCGCCGCCCTCACCGAGTTCGACCGGACCGGCGCCGACATCGTGCTGCTCGACCTGATGCTGCCCGAGATGTCCGGCACCGAGGTGTGCCGGCAGCTGCGGCAGCGCTCGCACGTGCCGATCATCATGGTCACCGCCCGCGACAGCGAGATCGACAAGGTGGTCGGCCTGGAGATCGGCGCCGACGACTACGTGACCAAGCCGTACTCGCCCCGGGAGCTCGTCGCCCGGATCCGCGCGGTCCTGCGGCGGCAGAGCGCCGAGGCCGCCGAGTCAGGTGGTCCGACGCTGGCCGCCGGCCCGGTGCGGATGGACATCGAGCGGCACGTGGTGACCGTCGACGGCGCCCCGGTCCAGCTTCCGCTCAAGGAGTTCGAGCTGCTGGAGCTGCTGCTGCGCAACGCCGGCCGGGTGCTCACCCGGGGCCAGCTCATCGACCGGGTCTGGGGGGCCGACTACGTCGGCGACACCAAGACCCTCGACGTGCACGTCAAGCGGCTGCGCTCCAAGGTCGAGCCGGAGCCGTCCGCGCCGCGCTTCATCGTCACGGTGCGGGGTCTGGGCTACAAGTTCGAGCCCTGATCCGCGTACGCACGAAGGGGCCCGCGCACGCGCGCGGGCCCCTTCGCCGTCGGTCGGTCAGGCGCCGTCGGCGGGATGCGGGGCGACCATGCCCTGCCGCCTGCGCGCCCCGCACACCTCGGCCAGCTTCGCGTACGCGGGGGCGCCGACCAACGCCGTCAGCTCCGGACCGTAGGAGACGTACATCGGTTCGGAGCCGACGTGCGCGTCGGTGGAGGAGGTGCACCACCAGTCCAGGTCGTGCCCGCCGGCTCCCCAGCCCCGCCGGTCGAACTCGGAGAGCGTGGAGACCAGCACCTTCGTGTTGTCCGGCCGCTTGACCCACTCCTGGTCGCGGCGGATCGGCAGCTGCCAGCAGACGTCGGGCTTGTATTCCAGCGGGTGCACGCCGTCGCGCAGCGCCTGCGCGTGCAGGGCGCAGCCGGCGCCGGCCGGGAAGCCGGCGTCGTTGAGGAAGACGCACGGCCCGTCCGACTCCTGGGTGGCGGTGCGGCGGGCGGAGTTCTTGCCGTCGATGGTGTCGTCTTCGGTCCAGTTCTTGAACCCGCGCCGGAAGTGCTGCCACGTCGACGGGGTCAGCCGCTTGACCGCGGCCCGGACCCGCTGCTCGTCCTCGGCGTCGGTGAAGAACGCGCCGTGCGAGCAGCAGCCGTCGGCGGCGCGGCCGGCGACGATGCCGTGGCAGCCCCGGCCGAAGATGCACGTCCAGCGGGACAGCAGCCACGTCAGGTCGGCACGGATGAGGTGGTTGTCGTCCGCCGGGTCGGTGAACTCGATCCACTCCCGGGGAAAGTCCAGGGGCACCTCGCGACTGCGCGGGTCGTCCGGGTCGTCCACCAGCACACGGAGCTCGATCTGGCCTGTCACCCGGCCCAGCGTACGCCCGGGACCCCCACTGGTCCGCCGAGCCGCGCGAACCGGTTGGCCCTAGTGTCTTCAGCATGCGACTGGGTGTCCTCGACGTCGGTTCCAACACGGTGCACCTGCTGGTGGTCGACGCCCACCACGGCGCACACCCCTGGCCGGCGCACTCGGAGAAGGTCGTGCTGCGGCTGGCCGAGCAGATCGGCCCGGACGGCGCGCTCACCGAGGCCGGCGCGGACGGCCTGGTCAAGGCGGTCGGCATGGCCAAGGCGGCGGCCGTCGGGCTCGGCGCCGACGACCTGATCGCGTTCGCCACCTCCGCCGTGCGCGACGCCACCAACGCCGCCGAGGTGCTGGCCCGCGTGCGCGACGAGGCCGGCGTACGCCTGGAGGTGCTGCCGGGCGCGGACGAGGCGCGGCTGACCTTCCTCGCGGTGCGGCGCTGGTTCGGCTGGTCGGCGGGCCGGTTGCTGGTGCTGGACATCGGCGGCGGCTCGCTGGAGATCGCGGCCGGTATCGACGAGGACCCGACCGTCGCGGTCTCCCTGCCGCTCGGCGCCGGCCGGCTCACCCGCGACCGGCTCCGGGTGGCCCCCGACAGCGCGGCGCCACCGTCGGCCGAGGCGGTCGAGGAGCTGCGGGCGTACGTCGACGGGCTGCTGGACCCGGTCGTCGCGCAGATGACCGAGGTGGGCTGGGAGCGGCCGGTGGCCACCTCGAAGACGTTCCGGACCCTGGCCCGGCTGGCCGGCGCGGCCCCCTCGGCCGCCGGTCTGTGGGCGCCGCGCCGGCTCACCCGCGCCGGCCTGCGGCAGGTGCTGGCGTTCATCCGGCACATCCCGCCGGCCCAGCTCGTCGAGCTGGAGGGGGTCGGCGCCGGCCGGGCCCACCAGCTGCTCGCCGGGGCGGTCGTCGCCGAGGCCGTGCTGCGCCGCCTGGACGTGGACGCGCTGGACATCTGTCCCTGGGCGCTGCGCGAGGGCGTGATCCTGCGCCGCCTGGACCAGATCAGCCAGGAGTGAGCTGGCGGGCCCCGCCGCGAACAGGAGTCGGTCCGATGTGATCTGGGCGGTTTGCGGTCTCTCGTCACGAGGTGTCGATCGATCCCGGCTACCCTCGATGGTGTGACTTCCCGCGTCCCCGTGCTCCTGTCCACGTCCTCGGTCTTCCCTGAGCGGACCGCGGCGGCGTTCCAGCTCGCCGCCGCGCTCGGCTACGACGGCCTCGAGGTGATGGTCTGGACCGACGCCGTGAGCCAGGACGTCGGCGCGCTGCGTGGGCTCGCCGAGCACTACGGGGTGCCGGTGCTCTCCGTCCACGCGCCCTGCCTGCTGGTCACCCAGCGGGTGTGGAGCCCCGACCCGTGGGAGCGGCTGCGCCGGTCCGCGGAGATGGCGGCGGAGCTCGGCGCACCCACCGTGGTGGTGCACCCGCCGTTCACCTGGCAGCGCGACTACGCGCGCAACTTCGCCGACGGGCTCGCCGCCATCGCCGCCGAGTACCCGGACCTGAGCTTCCCCGTGGAGAACATGTACCCCGTCCGGATGGCCGGCCGGCAGTTCGTGCCGTACGTGCCGGGCTGGGACCCGACCGAGACGGGGTACGCCTCCTACACGCTCGACCTGTCGCACTGCGCCGCCTCGCACACCGACGCGATGGCGATGGCCGACCGGATGGGCGCGTCCCTGGCCCACGTCCACCTCGGCGACGGCACCGGCGAGGGACGCGACGAGCACCTGGTGCCGGGGCGCGGCACCCAGCCCTGCGGCGAGCTGCTCTCCTCGCTGGCCGGGCGCGGCTTCACCGGCTCGGTCGCCGTGGAGGTCACCACCCGGGGCGCGAAGAGCCGCGCGGTGCGCGAGGCCGACCTGCGGGAGGCGCTGGCCTTCGCGCGCCAGCACCTCGGCACCCCGTCGCCGATCGACGCCTGAGCGCCGCGTCGCCCGGCCGAGGCCCTGAGCGGCGCCCTGCCCCGGCCCAGGCGGCGGCGCCCCGGGCCGAGGCCCCGAGCGCCGTGCCTACCCGACCGGCGCCCCTGCGCAGGGGCACCGGTCGGGTAGGGCGTCAGACGACCGTGCTGAGCGACTCCTTGGTGCTCACGCCGGCCTGCTCGCCGATGGCCGCGCGTTTGCGGGCGCGGTGGGCGGCCACGTGCGAGCGGGTGGCGCAGCGCTCCGAGCAGAACCGCCGGCAGCAGTTGGACGAGGTGTCGAGGTAGACGTTGCCGCAGCGCTCGTCGGCACAGACCCCGAACCGGGCGCTGCCGTACTCGCAGAGCCAGACCGACAGCCCCCACACCGCGCCGGCCAGGTATTCCGCGCTCACCGAGGCGCCGCGGCTGGTCACGTGCATGTGCCAGTCGTTGGAGTCGTGCCCGGAGATGCGGGGCTGCACCGGGAACGCCTCCAGCAGCCCGTTGAGCTCGATCACCGCCTGGGCGTCGCGCCCGGAGGTGCCGTACTCGAAGACGTCGCGCAGCCGCTTCTGCGCCCGCCGGAAGGTTGTGAGGTCCCGCTCCGCCACCTCGTCGCGCATCCACGCGTTGTCGTCGGGGAAGAGGGCCCGCAGGTCGTCGAGGTCGTCCAGGCGGGCGTTGACGAGGTCAACGCCGGTCCGGGCGTACGCGTCGAAGTTCACGCCCACAACCGTAGACGACTCAGGGGAGCCGTGGCGCGTCGATGTAGTGCGGCAGGAACCGCGCGTAGCCGTCGGTGATGAGGCTCGCGCTCTCCCGCACCCCCACCCCGGCCGACTCGCCGTCGACGATCCAGCTGCCCAGCACCATGTGGTTGCCGGCGAACTCGGGCAGCGCCCGGAACTCCTGGTAGCACCAGCCCTCGTCGCCGTAGATGCCCGGATTGCTGATCTCGGTGTCGCCGGTGACGATCCGCACCGAGCCGCCCTCCCGGCCGAGCAGCGGCTTGGCCACGTACTCCGTCATGCCGCGCGGCGAGTCGAGGTACGCGGGCAGCAGCAGCTCGTGCCCGGGATAGAGCTCCCAGAGCACGGCGAGCAGCGCCTTGTTGGACAGCAGCAGCTTCCAGGCCGGCTCGATCCAGGTCGTCGGGGTGCCCGGCCGAAGCGCCAGTGGCCCGTACGGCTCGGCGAGCATCCACTCCCAGGGGTAGAGCTTGAAGCAGGTGGTGACCGGCTGGTCGGCCGCGTCGACGAAGCGCCGGCCGTCCCAGCCGATGTGCTGGATCGGCTGGAGCGTGACCTCCAGCCCGGCCTGGCGGGCGGTCTCGGCGAGGTAGCCGGCGGTCATGTGGTCCTCGCCGGACTCCTCCTCGTTCGACCAGAGCACGTGCACCCGGCGGTCGTGCAGGCCGGCGCCGATCTTCGCCCAGGCGCCGACGAGGCGTTCGTGCAGGCTGTTCCACTGGTCCAGCTCCGGCCGGGTGTGCTCCAGCCAGTACCACTGCACGATGCTCGCCTCGACCAGCGCCGTGGGGGTGTCGGCGTTGTACTCCAGCAGCTTCGGTGGCCAGGTCCCGTCGTAGGCGAGATCGAAGCGCCCGTAGAGGGTGGGGGGCGCCTCGCGCAGCGACCGGGCCACGGCCTCGGCCGCCCAGTCGGGGATGCCGAACTCGGCGTGACGGTGGCGCGCGACGACGTGTTCGGCGGCGGCGACCGACATCCGGTGCAGCTCCTCGGTCGCCTCCTCCAGGCGCAGCACCTCGTCCAGCTCGAAGGCGTACGCGGCGGTCTCGTCCCAGTACGACATGATGCCGCCGTCGGGCAGCTCGGTGTCGACGTACACCAGGCCCTGCGAGCGGATCGTGGCGTCCCAGTCCGGGCGGGGGGTGACCGACTCCCGGCGCACCTCAGCCGCCGCAGGCGGCGAGGTGCGTGCCGAAGCCGCCCCGGTCGGGCACCGCCGCGGCGGTCGGCTCCGGCGCGGTGCGCCCGGATGTCACCACGGGCGTCCGCAACGCCAGGGCCACGGTGTCGCCGCCGCCCACCGGGCCGAGGGCGCAGTCGTCATCGTCGTCGTCCGAGGTCATGTTGCAGCCGGAGAGGGTGAGCGCGAGGACGGTGAGCGCGCCGAGCTGCACGGAGGCCGACCGGAGCCGGCGGCGGGGGCGTTGTTCCACACCATCGTTGTAACCGATGGGGGCCAACGCCGTCCGCCCGCCGGGGAGGCCTGTGATGCGGTTGGGACCTGGCCGCGCAGGCTGCGCCCGCTGCCCCGCGCGGGGCCACCGGCGGGCGTTAGGCTCGATCCATGCTCCGTACCGTCATCCTCGCCGCCTCCCGGTCACCCCAGGTCGAGCGGCTCGTCGCGACGGCCCCGTTCAGTCGGGACCTCGTCCGCCGGTTCGTCGCCGGTGCCAAGACCGACGACGCGTTGCGCGCGACCCGCGAACTCGTCGACGACGGTCTCGCGGTCAGCCTCGACAACCTCGGTGAGGACACCGTCACCCCCGAGCAGGCCACCGCCACCCGCGACGAGTACGTCGGGCTGCTCAGGCGGCTCTCCGGCGCGGGGCTCACGCCGGCCGCCGAGGTGAGCGTCAAGCTGTCGGCGCTCGGCCAGATGTTCGACGAGCAGCTCGCCTACGACAACGCCCGGGCGATCTGCGCCGCCGCGGAGGAGGCGGGCACGACGGTCACCCTGGACATGGAGGACCACACCACCACCGACTCGACCCTGGACATCCTCGCCAAGCTGCGCAAGGACCACCCGTCGACCGGTGCCGTGCTCCAGGCGTACCTGCGGCGCACGGAGTCGGACTGCCGCGAGCTGGCCACGGCCGGTTCCCGCGTGCGGCTGTGCAAGGGCGCGTACAAGGAGCCGGAGTCGGTGGCCTACCAGTCCGCGCGCGAGGTGGACAAGTCCTACGTACGCTGCATGAACATCCTGATGTCCGGCGACGGCTACCCGATGCTGGCCACCCACGACCCCCGTCTGATCGCCATCGGGGAGGACCGGGCCCGCTGGTTCGACCGCGGTCCCGAGCGGTTCGAGTTCCAGATGCTGTACGGCATCCGCCCCGAGGAGCAGGCCCGCCTCGCCGGCGAGGGCTACACCGTGCGGACCTACCTGCCCTACGGCGAGGACTGGTACGGCTACCTGATGCGCCGGCTCGCCGAGCGCCCCGCCAACCTGGTGTTCTTCGGCCGGGCCGTGATGTCGAGGAAGTGAGTCAGCCGTTCGACCAGCCCCGGGTGCAGAGCACCAGGCGGTAGCCGTCCGGATCAGCCACCGCTACCCCCCAGCGGTCCCAGTACGGGCCGGCGGAGACCCTCGTCCCGCCGGCCCGTTGCAGTTCCCTCACCAGTTCGTCTTCGACGGGGTCGTCGAGGTAGAGCACCAGCAGGTCCTCAGGAGTCGGTGCGGGTACGACGGCGAGCTGCTCCCCGCCGACGAGTTCCAGGTGCCACTGGTCACCCGGCCGCCCGAGCATGAGCAGGTCGTGCTCGCCCGGCGCCCCGGCGGCGGAGCGCCAGAGCACGTCGAGGCCGAGCCCGCCGGCCCAGAAGCGTTCGGCGGCTGCCAGGTCGCGGCTCGGTCGGGCGATACGCAGGTGCGCGACGGTGGCGCGGGGGAGCGGCATGACGCGATCGTGCGACCTGCAGCCGGGATGAGGTCAAGCCCGTGGTCCCTGCCGGAGAACGGGCCGTGGCCGCCGGCGGCGTGGCTCGCGGTACCTTCTCGCCCGGCCGGCCGGATGGTCGTACCCTTCGGCGGGTGACTGACGGGCAGCCCGCGACGGACGGCCGACCGGTGACGGACGGCACGCCGGCCACCGCGACGGAAGGGCCCGCCCCCGCCGACGGCCCGGACCTGCCCGTCGGGCCCGTCCCGCTGGCGGTGCGAGGCGGGCGGCCGGCGCGGCGGGTTCGGCCGCTCGGGGTGGCGCTGGCGGTGGTCGTGCTGCTGGCGGCGTGCGGCCTGCCGGCGGCGCTGGTGGCCGGCCTGGTGCGTGCCGGTGACCGGCCGGCCCCGGCCTCGTCCTCGGTGCCGGCCGACGACCCCGCCACCGCGGCCGCCCGCCGGCTCGGGGAGCGCATGACGGCGGAACTGGCCCGGCAGTCCACGGCCCTGCTCGGCGGGGACCGCGCCGGGTTCCTGGCGGTCGCCGAGCCGGTCGCGCATCGGGACCTGCGCCGCCGGTACGCCGCGCTGCGCGCGCTGCGGGTCACGGCCTGGCAGGCCGCCGCCAACGGCCTGCCCACCCCCGTCGAGGGCCGGCCCGGCGAGTGGCGGTTGCTGGTCGAGTTCCGCTACTGCTTCGTCACGCCGGACTGCCGCACCAGCCGGGTGCTGACCGGCACCCGCTGGCGGGAGGGGGAGCGGCCCCGGCTGCTGGCCGTGGAACCGTCCCGCTCCGCGGCGACCGGCACCCGGCCCTGGGAGGTCAGCGAGCTGGCCGTGGCCGTCGGTCCGCGTACGCTCGTGGCCACCACTCCCGCCCTGCGCAGGCAACTGCCGGGCCTGCTGGCCCAGGCGGAGGCCGCCGCCAGGCTCGCCGACACGTACGCCGTCGGTGGCCGCACCCCGGACCGGTACCGGATCTTCTACGCCGGCCGGGGCGAGTGGCAGCGCTGGTACGGCGGTGGCCGGCCGAAGTGGACCGGCGGGTACGCGGTCACGGTCGGCGGCGGCCACCACGAGGTGGTGCTCAACGCCGACGGGCTCGTCGCCGGCGGGATGGACGACCTGCTGCGGCACGAGTTGACCCACGCCGCGTCCCTGCCCGAGCGGGGCTACCCGGGCAAGGGCACCTGGTGGCTGGTCGAAGGGCTGGCCGAGTACGCGGGCGCCGACGGCGTGCCGGTCGACCGGTACGCCGGACTGGACGAGGTGCGAGGCCTGCTCGGCGGCGGCTGGGACGGCCGGCTCGACAGCCTCAGCCCGGCCGACGATGCCCCGGCCGAGCGGGTCAGCGGCAGCTACGGCATCTCCTACCTGGCGGTCCGGCACCTGGTCGACCGGTTCGGCCCGGATCGGCTGCTCGCCTTCTTCGCGGCCGTGGTGCACGAGCGCACCCCGGTCGACCGGGCGGCTGAGCGGGTCCTCGGCGAACCCTGGTCCGTCCTGCACGACGGGTGCGTCGGGTACGTCCGCGCCGTGGTCGGCTGACGGAATCGACCAGTGCCGTGGTGGCGCCCGGGGCCGCGCCGGTGGCATCCATGATCGACCGCTGTCGGGTGGCGCCGACCGACCTGACACACTGGTGCCCGCTCCCAGCGCGGAGCCCCGGTCCGCGTCCGGAAGCGGTCCGGGGCACCCGCCCGGTGGCTCCGGTGGCGCCGCCGGAGCCACCGGGCGCCTTCCGCGTCGGGCCACCGGGCGCCTTCCGCGTCGGGCCGCCCGACCCCGAGGCGTCGGGCCGCCCCGACCCGGATGCGCCGGATCGCCGGGGCGAGAGCGCCCGCGGCCCCTGTCCGGCGGAACCAGGACCGACCGGACGCCGCGCGCAACGGGTTCGACAACGAACCGACCGGTCGGGTGGTCACCGACGAGAACCATGATCAGTTGTACGAAGGGATCGCGCCGGTCACAGCCGTCCCGCTACCGTACTGGTAACACGCGCGTCGCCGGTCCGGGCGGGACGAACCCGTCCGGTCGCACGCGCCGGGCATGGGATGGGTCGGTGAGCCATGGCCGGGTCGCAGTCCGACGGACGGCTGTCGGAGGTCAAGTTCCTCACCGTCGCCGAGGTGGCGGCGGTGATGCGGGTGTCGAAGATGACGGTCTACCGCCTCGTGCACAGCGGTGAACTCACCGCGGTCCGGGTCGGCCGGTCGTTCCGGGTGCCCGAACACGCGGTGCACGAATACCTGCGGGGCGCGTTTCAGGAAACCGCCTGACCCTCCCGCGGACGGCCCCCGGAGGGCGACGTAACGGGCATCGACGGGGGCGCGTTGGTCCTGCTGACGCTCTCCGGCTACCCTGGACCCCGACCGTGACCGCAGGCGCGCCTGCCGCTTACCCCGCTGGTCCGGTCCGTTGTCCGCAAGCGGTCGCCGACGTCACCTCGTGGCGTCACCCGGTCGCCCCGCACGTTGCATCGAAAGGCTTTCGTATGGGCTCGGTGGTCAAGAAGCGCCGCAAGCGCATGGCTAAGAAGAAGCACCGCAAGCTGCTGCGCAAGACCCGCGTCCAGCGTCGCCGTCTCGGCAAGTGACCGGAGCCGGGTCCCGGCCCGGCTCCCGTCGTCACTTGCCAACTGTCGACCCCCGGAGGCTCAGGTGATCACGCCGCGGAATTCCCGGCTCGATCCCGCCTGCCAGGGGAGGTGCGCGGCATGACCCCCGGTGGCACCCCAGGTGCCCCGGGGGTCGTCGTCGTGACCGGGGTCAGCCGCTACCTGGGGGCGCACGTCGCCGCCCGCCTCGCCGCCGACTCCCGCATCGAGCGGGTCATCGGCGTGGACCAGCCCGAGCCCGGTGCCGAGTTCACCGATCTGCTCGACCGGGTCGAGCGCGTCCGCATCGACGCAGGCTCGCTCGGCGGCCTCCTCGCCGACCTCGACGTCGACGCGGTCGTCCACCTCGCCCTGGTCACCTCGCCGGACCCGCAGCACGGCGGCCGCTCGGCGATGAAGGAGCAGAACGTCATCGGCACGATGCAGCTCCTCGCCGCCTGCCAGCGCGCTCCGCGCCTGCGCAAGCTCGTGATCCGCTCCTCCACGGCGGCCTACGGTGCGTCGTTCCGCGACCCGGCCGTCTTCACCGAGGAGACCGAGCCGCGCGAGGTGCCGCGCGGGGGTTTCGGCCGCGACATCCTCGACATCGAGGGGTACGTCCGCGGCTTCCGCCGCCGCCGGTCCGACGTCACCGCGACCGTGCTGCGCTTCGCGCCGTTCATCGGCTCGACCGCCGACACCACCCTCACCCGCTACTTCTCCCGGCCGGTCGTGCCCACCGTGTTCGGGCGCGACCCGCGGTTGCAGTTCCTGCACTTCGACGACGCGCTGGAGGTGCTGCACCGGTCGGTCGTCGAGGACCACCCGGGGACGTACAACGTGGCGGGGCCCGGCGTGCTCTCCCTGTCGCAGGCGATCCGCCGGGCCGGCCGGGTCGCCGTGCCGGTGCTGGAGCCCGGCCTGTCCAGCGCCGCCGCGGTCGCCCGCAACCTCGGCTTCGGCCGCTACGGCCTGGACCAGGTCGACCTCTTCGTACACGGCCGGGTCGTCGACACCAGCCGGCTGGAGCGGGAGTACGGCTTCACGCCGCGCTCGACCGCCGCCGCGTTCGACGACTTCATCCGCGCCCACCACGGCGGGGTCGTGGTGCACCGGGATCAGTTGGCCGTCGCGGAGCAACTCGTGCTGGATGGGATCCGCCAGGTGCGGTCGGCCGTGCGGGAGGGCTCGTGAACGCGCCGGACGAGCGGCGCGACGGCCGCTACGACGTACCGCTGATCGTCGGCGCACCGGGCACCGAGCCCGCGCGGGCCAACGGGCACCACCACCGCCCGTCCTCAGAGCCGGACACGGCCGCCACCGACGAGCCGGTCGCGGGCGACCCGCCGGCCACCGTCGACGAGCCCGGCACCGGGGCCACCGACGAGCCGGCCGCCACCGTGGCGGGACCGGAGTCGGGCGGCGCGCGTCGCAACGGGGCGGCACCGGTGGGCGGGCCGGCGGTGCCGGACCGGCCGGGCGACCACTGGGACCGCAAGGTCGCCAAGGGGCTGGCGTTCCTGCGCCGGCGGCTCTCCGGCGACTACGAGGTCGACGAGTTCGGCTTCGACCCCGACATCACCGAGGCGGTCTTCCACCCGCTGCTGCGGATGCTCTACCGGGACTGGTTCCGCACCGAGGTCACCGGCCTGGAGCACGTGCCCGCCGACGGCGCCGGCCTGGTGGTCGGCAACCACTCCGGCACCGTGGCGCTGGACGCGCTGATCCTCTCGGCCGCGCTGCACGACCAACACCCCGCCCGCCGCTACCTGCGGCTGCTCGGCGCCGACCTGGTCTTCCGGATGCCGGTCGTCTCCGAGATCGCCCGCAAGACCGGCGGGACGGTGGCCTGCAACCCGGACGCCGAGCGGCTGCTCGGCAACGGCGAACTGGTCGGCGTCTTCCCCGAGGGCTTCAAGGGCGTCGGCAAGCTCTACTCCGACCGCTACAAGCTGCAACGATTCGGCCGCGGCGGGTTCGTCTCGGCGGCGCTGCGCACCGGCACCCCGATCGTGCCGGTCGCCATCGTCGGCGGCGAGGAGACCTATCCGATGCTCGCCGACATCAAGCCCCTGGCGCGGCTGCTCAAGCTGCCCTACTTCCCGGTCACGCCGACCTTCCCGCTGCTGGGTCCACTGGGCATGGTGCCGCTGCCGAGCAAGTGGCTGATCGAGTTCTGTCCGCCGATCCCCACCGCCCACCTGACGGATTCCGCCGACGACCCGCTGGTCGTGTTCAACCTCGCCGACCAGGTGCGGGAGACCATCCAGCAGACCCTGCACCAGCTGCTGGAGCGGCGCCCGGACCCGTTCGGCCCCTGAGGGGCGCCCGCCCGACGCCGGCACGGTCCGCTTCTTGAGCCGTGGCCGGCTGCGCCGGACTGCGACGGTCGGCTGCGCCGGGACTGCGACGGTCGGCTGCGCCGGGACTGCGACGGTCGGCTGCGCCGGGACCGCGACGACCGTGGCACAGTCCCCTCGACTCGATACCACACAGGTATTTTTATGCCGCCTAGGTATCAGCGTCCCGGCGGCAGTGGTTCCTCAGCTTCGCGCGGTTTCCTCAGCCTCGCACGCCTGCCACGCCGTCAGCCGTCGCGGCGGCGACGGTGCAGCGCCAGCCCGGCGGTGACCGCCCCGGCGACCAGGCCGGCCGCCGCGGTGGACGGCACGGCGATCTTGACGGCGCGGCGGCCCGTGCGGAAGTCGCGGACGTCCCAGCCGCGCTGCCGGGCCTCCCGGAACAGGGCGGCGTCCGGGTTCACGGCCACGCCCCGGCCCACCATGGACAGCATCGGCAGGTCGTTGCACGAGTCGCTGTAGGCGGTGCAGCGACCCAGGTCCAGCCCTTCGACGGCGGCGAGCTGGGTGACCGCCTCCGCCTTGGCCGGGCCGTGCATCAGGTCGCCGACCAGCCGGCCGGTGTACGCGCCGTCGACGATCTCGGCGACCGTCCCGACCGCGCCGGTCAGGCCCAGCCGTGCGGCGATCACCCGGCCGATCTCCACCGGCGCGGCGCTGACCAGCCAGACCCGCTCGCCGGCGTCCAGGTGACGCTGGGCGAGCTGGCGGGTGCCGGCCCAGATCCGGGGTGCCATCAGCTCGTCGAAGATCTCCTCCGCGAGGCGTTCCACGTCGTCCACCCGCCAGCCCTCGACGAAGGCGAGGGCGGCCTCCTTCGCCTGCGACATGTCGCCGGCGTGCTCGGTGGCGAGCAACCGGAACCGCAGCTGCTGCCAGGCGAACCGGGCCAGGTCGGTGGTGGTGAAGTAGTTGCGCGCGGCGAGGCCCCGGGCGAACCAGTAGATGGACGCGCCTCGCATCATCGTGTTGTCGACGTCGAAGAAGGCCGCCGCGCCCGGGTCGGGTTCCGGGGGAGCCAACGGCTCCAGGTCGGTCTCCGCCCAACCGGCGGTGTGACCGTGGGCGTCGGTGCTGACCGTCACCTTGCGGCTGCGGGCCACGCGACCTCCCCTCCGCTCGACGGCGCGACGTGTGCCTCCCGCGAGGGTAGCCGGGGCCCGGGGGCGGACGGCCGTCCGAGGGACGAACTGTGGCGCGGGCGTCTCGGCCGACGGTCAGCGTTCGCCGGGGCAGCTGGCGGGGGCAGGGCCGAGGGCGTCGCTGCCCACCGGCGCGGGCAGGCCGCAGGCGATCGCCGCGCGCAGCGCGTCGGAACGCTTGCGGGCCGCGTCGAGCAGGGCGAGCGAGCGGCGCGTGCGGTCGCGGTCGGCCCGGCCGGCGTCGTCGAGGAGCCCGGCGACCGCCCGGCGCTGGCCGGTGAGGAAGGAGTTGACCGCGTCCAGCGCCGCCGGGTCCGAGCGTTGCGTCGCGGCGGTGGTCAGCAGGCGTACGCCCTGGCGGGTGTCGGCGTCCATGTCGTCGAGTACGGCGCTGAAGCCGGCCTCGTCCCCGCGCATCTCGGCCGCCTCGGCGAGCCGGGTACGGGCGAAGTCCAGGAACAGCTGCCCCCGACTGACGTCCGAGCTGGCCAGCGCGAGCTGGGCGCGCTCGGTGGAGCGCTTCATGCCGTACAGCGCGTCGCCGGGGACGGCGTTCTCACTGGCGGCGGAGATGCCCGAGACGGCCACGGCGCCGGCCGCGATGCCGACCAGGATGGCGCCGCGGGCACGGGCCCGCCGGGCGGTCACCGCCGGTAGCAGCCGGTTGCGGCCGGTCTCGGCGACGGAACGTCGGGACGAGGATTCGGCCGGGGCGGCGGCCGGGGCGCCGATGCCCTCGCGCTCGGCCGTGGCCAGCAGCATGGCCCGCAGCCCCGTACGGAACTCCGGGTCCACCTGCACGGCGGGCGGGGCGGAGGTCAGCCGCTGACCCACCGCGACGAGGGTGGCCAACTGGTCGTCGGCCCGGGAACGGACGTGGTGTCGCCGGCCCCCGTTGGCCTCGTCGAGAAGCTGCGCGAAACGCTCCGCGCGCCGACGGGAGAAGAGGTTGCTGTCCACCGTGGGCACCTCCTCTCGCTGGTCGCGGCCGGTCGGCCGCTGTCGTCGACAGCGACCGGTGACGGCGTGGCACCAGGACGAAGGTCGTGGTCGGCCGCACCACCGGGCCTCGGGGCCCGGGGGACACCGGGGCTACCACCGGTCGCACCCGGAGAAACGGTCCGCACCGGACATGGGTTACGGGGCCGACGGAGGCGAAATCACGGAAAGTGATCGCCGACACGGGGGCGTGACGCCGCTGAACTGCGCGTACGTCGATCGATGCACGGCAGTCTCCTGGAACGGGACTACGGTTGGAAGCCGTCGGGCAGCAGCCGGGCCAGCGCTCGCACCGCGCGGTACTGCAGTGCCTTGATCGCGCCCTCGTTCTTGCCCATCGCGCGGGCCGTCTCGGCCACGGAGAAGCCCTGCAGGAACCGCAGCACGATGCACTCCTGCTGCTCGGGGTTGAGCTGCTTGACGGCGCTGAGCAGGGCCACGTTGGTGATGTGCTCGACCACCGCCGCCTCCGGGCTGCCCTCGGGGCCCCGGTCCTCCCGGTCGGCGTCCAGCACGTCCCCGGTGGTGACCTCCAGCCGGTAGCGGCCGGACTTGAAGTGGTCCGCCACCAGGTTCCGGGCGATGGTGACCAGCCAGGCGCCCAGGTCACGACCCTGCCAGGTGAAGCTGCCGATCCGCTTGAGGGCGCGCAGGAAGGTGTCGGAGGTGAGGTCCTCGGCGAGCTGACGGTTGCCCACCCGGAAGTAGACGAACCGGAACACCGTGTCGACGTACCGGTCGTAGATCAGCCCGAACGCCTCCGACTCGCCGGCCTGGGCCCGTTCGACCAGCCCCCAGACCTCCGTGGCGGGGTCGGACGGGTCCGGGCGGCTGGGGAAGCCCGTGGCGGCGTTGACCGGGGCGGGGGCCGCCGGCACCGCCGGGATCACCGCCGTCTCCGTGCCCGACTCGTCGGGCGTCCTGGTCGGCTCCGTGGTGCGGCGGCCCTGGGCGGGCATGGTGGGCCGGGCGGGAACGGCGACCCGCCCGCCGGCCGGCTTCGCGTTGCCTCCCGGCGCCGCGGGGCGTGGCGGTGGTTCGTTCTGGTGCGGCCGGTTGCGGGTCCGGCTCGACGCGCCCTCGCCCCGGACGGCGAGGCCGCCCGCGTCGTCCAGCGGGCCCCGGGCGGCGGGTCGTTCGTTCACCGGCCCGCGAATCACCGGGTTGGTCAGGCCGGCCGGCCGTTCCGCGTATCCGAAGGTGGTCACCGCGCCGCCTCCGTCCCGCCGGCCGACCGGGACGGTCGGCGTGTCGCCGTCATGGCCCGGCCGGCACGGCCGGGCAGGGCTGGCTCGGGGTGTGCCGACGGGCGGCAGATCCCCTTGAGGTGCTGGTCCAATGCGCTCACAGGCACGGGGGCCTCCTCGGGCCGAGGGGTGTCGACTCACGGCAAATGGGGTGAGCCGACCCGAGTGATGATAGGGCCAACGTCACCCACGCGTGGCAAGTCCGTTACACAGGGCGGAAGTATTTCCGGCGGCGTCGCACACCTGGCGGACCCGTTGTCCGTCGTGTGTGGTTGACTTTCGGAGTGCGGCGTGGTTGTGAAAGAAATTCCAGGTCAGCGGCCGGATTGTGGGCGTTGGCGAGGGTCGCGGCGCGGGTGTCGGTTCAGGACGGGGCGGCCGGGCCGACGATCCGGACGTGTCCCGTCGGCGGAACAGGTGCCATCCGGCTCGCGGGCTCCGGTCGTCCCGTCTACGGGACTGCCGTGGGCCGGCGTTCCCGCTGCCCCCGGCTGTCCCTGCGCCACTCGGCGGCATGGCCCACAGGCCCCGCGCTGTGCCAGACTCAGCCACCGTGCAGGACGCATCCGACAGCTCCGCCTCGACCCTCGTCGAGCGGCTCCACCGTGCGGCCACCGCCGGCGGCGACCGACCCGCGCTGCACTGGCGCGAGCGGACCCTGACCTGGTCCGAACTGGACGCCTCGGTGACGGCCACCGCCCACGCCCTGGCGGCCCTGGCCGGGACGCCGCCGGCCGGGTCCGACCCGGCACCCGGCGGTACCGGCCGGTGCCCGCCCCGCGTCGCCGTCGCGCTCGGCAACTCGCCGGACTTCGTGGTGAGCTGCCTGGCCGCGCTGCGCGCCGGGCTGGTCGCGGTGCCGGTCAACCCCGGCCTCACCGCCCCCGAGCTGCGGCACGTGCTGGCGGACTCCGGCGCCTCGGTGCTGATCGGCACCGGGCGCGTGTGCGACCTGGTCGCCGGGATCGCCGGGGACCTGCCCGCGCTCGTCGCCGTGCACACCGTGCCCCCCGTGGCGCCCGCCGGGGATCCGTTCCCCCGACGGGCCGGCGACGACCTGGCGCTGCTGCTCTACACGTCGGGCACCGAGGGGCGGCCGAAGGGCGCGATGCTGACGCACCGGGCGCTGGCGGCCAACCACGAGCAGGTCGGCCGCATCGACCCGCCCGTCGTCGGCCCGGACGACACCGTGCTGCTGGCGCTGCCGCTGTTCCACGCGTACGGACTGAACGCGGGGCTCGGCGCGGTCGTCCACCACGGCGCGACCGGGGTGCTCGTCGACGACCTGGGCACCGACGCGGGACTGGCCGAGATCGCCCGGCACCGGGTCACCGTGCTGGTCGGCGTACCGTCGATGGTGGCCGCCTGGTCCACGGCGGATGCCGCCGACCTCACCGCGGCGATGGCGTCGGTGCGGGTCGTGGTCTGCGGCGCGGCGCCGCTGGAGCCCGCCGTCGCGGCGCGCTTCGCCGAGGTCGCCGGGCGCCCGGTGCACGTCGGGTACGGCCTGACCGAGACCGCGCCGGTGCTGACCTCCACCCTGGTCGGCGGGGAGCCGAAGCCCGGCTCGATCGGCCGGCCGCTGCCCGGCGTCGAGCTGCGACTGGTCGGCACCGACGGGTCCGACCTGTGGCGCGACGGCGTGGCCGAGCCCGAGGACGACGCCGACGAACTGGACCTCTCCGACGTCACGCCGGGCACCGACCCGGGGCAGGTCGTGGTGCGCGGCGCGAACGTCTTCGCCGGCTACTGGCCGGACGGCCGGGGCGGCCCGGACGCCGACGGTTGGTGGGCCACCGGCGACGTGGCGTACGCCGACGACGACGGCGACCTCTTCCTGGTGGACCGGATCGGCGAGCTGATCCTGGTCAACGGGTTCAACGTGTACCCGCACGAGGTCGAGCTGGTGCTGTCCGCGCACCCGGGGGTGGCCGAGTCGGCGGTACTGGGTGTACCGCACGCGCGCACCGGCGAGACTGTCCGGGCGTACGTGGTGGCGGCGCCGGGGGCTGCGGTGACCGAGGCCGAACTGCTCGCCCACTGCGCCCGCAACCTGGCCCGGTTCAAGTGCCCGACCGCCGTCGAGTTCGTCGACGGGTTGCCGCACTCGGTGATCGGCAAGGTGCGCAAGACCCTGCTCCGGCCGGCGTCGCCCCCGGCGGCCCCGGTGCCGTCCCCGGCGGCGTCACCGGAGACCCGCCCGCCGGCCCCGGCCGGCGCCAGCACGACGGAGGAGACCGATGCGTGAGCCCCGACTCGCCCTGATCACCCGCCCCGGCTGCCATCTCTGCGACGAGGCGAAGGTGGCGCTGGACCGGGTGGTGGCGGTCACCGGGGACCGGTGGACCGAGAAGGACGTCACCGACGACATCGAGCTGGAACGCGAGTACGGCGACCGGCTGCCCGTGGTGCTGCTCGACGGCAAGGAGCACGGCTACTGGCGGGTGGAGGAGGAGCGGCTGCTGCGCGACCTGACCACGCCGCAGCTCTAGGACCGCGCGTTAGGGTGCTCGGATGACCCCTGCGCGCCACCACCTGGTGTGGGACTGGAACGGCACCCTGCTCAACGACCTGAGCCTGGTGGTCGCCTCCACCAACGCCGCCTTCGCCAGCGTCGGCGGGCCCGCCGTGACGGCCGACGAGCACCGGGTGCGGTTCCGCCGGCCCATCGCCGACTACTACGCCGAGGTGCTCGGCCGGGCGGTCGACGACGACGCGTTCGGTCTGCTGGACCGGATCTTCCACGACGCGTACCGCACCGGGTTGACGACCTGCGAGCTGGCGCACGACGCAGGCGTCGCGATGGCGGCCTGGCCGGGCAGCCAGTCCCTGCTGTCCATGTGGTTCCACGAGGAGCTGGTGCCGACCGTGCACACGTACGGACTCACCGGGCACTTCGTCCGGGTGGACGGGCTGCGGGCGAGCGTCGGCGGGGACCGCAAGGCCGAGTCCCTCCGGCGGCACCTGGCGGAGCTGGGCGTGGACGGCCGGGACGTGGTGCTGATCGGGGACTCCATCGACGACGCCGACGCCGCCGTGTCGGTGGGCGGCCGCGCCGTCCTCTACACCGGCGGGTTCACCGATCCGAACCGGCTGCGCGCCTCCGGTCACCCGGTCGCCGACACCCTCAGCGAGGCGGTGGGCCTGGCGGCCACCCTGCCCTGACCGGCCCGGTGGTCAGTTGCGCAGGTAGGCCAGCACGGCCAGGACCCGCCGGTGCTGCTCGGTGTCGGGCGGGAGCTGGAGCTTGGTGAAGATGTTCCGGACGTGCTTCTCGACGGCGCCGTCGGTGACCACCAGGGTCCTCGCGATCGCCGTGTTGGAACGGCCCTCGGCCATCAGCGCGAGCACCTCGCGTTCGCGCGGGGTGAGTTCGCGCAGCGGGTCGTCGCGCCGGCGCCGGGCGAAGAGCTGACCGACCACCTCGGGGTCGAGCACCGTGCCGCCGCCGGCCACCCGGTCGAGCGCGTCGAGGAACTCGTCGATCGCGGCCACCCGGTCCTTGAGCAGGTAGCCGATCCCGCCCCCGCCGCCGCCGGTGGTGGCGAGCAGGTCGTCGGCGTACGACACCTCGACGTACTGGGAGAGGACCAGGATCGGGGTGCGGGGCACCAGCCGGCGAGCCTCCACGGCCGCGCGCAGTCCCTCGTCGGTGTGCGACGGCGGCATCCGGACGTCGACGATCGACACGTCCGGCCGGTGCGCCACCACGGCCGTCACCAGTGCCTCTCCGTCGGCCACGGCGGCGACCACCTCGTGCCCGCGTTCGGTGAGCAGCCGTACCAGCCCCTCCCGGAGCAGCACCGCGTCGTCCGCGATCACGATCCGCATGTCCTGTTGTCTACCACGTACGGCTCACAGGGGGAGTTCCGCGCGGATCCTGGTGGGCCCGCCGGCCGGGCTGGTCACCCGCAGCCGGCCGCCGGCGGCGCGGATCCGGTCGGCGATGCCGACGAGCCCGTGCCCCTTGGCCAGGTGGGCGCCGCCCTGCCCGTCGTCGTCGACGTCGACCTCCAGGCGCCCGTCGTGCCGGGCCACGGTGACCTGGCACTCGGTCGCCCGGCTGTGCTTGGCGACGTTGGTCAGCGCCTCGGACACCACGAAGTAGGCGGTGCTCTCCACCGCCGGGTCGAGCCGGCCGGCCGGGCTGGCCAGTTCCGGGTCCACCCGCAGCTCGATCGGGATCAGGCCGCGCCCGGCCAGTGCCGCCAGGGCGCTGGGCAGCCCCCGGTCGACCAGGATCGGCGGCGCGATGCCCCGGGACAGGGCGCGCAGCTCGGCGAGCGTCTCCCGGGTCTGGGTGACGGCCTCGTCGAGGGTGCGCGCGGCGGCCTCCGGGTCGGTGGCGAGCTGCTGGCGGGCGCGGCTGAGGTCCATCGCGAGCCGGACCAGGCGCTGCTGCGGGCCGTCGTGGATGTCCCGCTCCAGCCGGCGCAGCGCGCTCGCCTCGGCGGAGACGGCGGCCCGCTTCTGCTCCTCCAGCACGGTGATCCGGTTGCGCATCTCGGCCACGCCGGTGAGCAGGGCGCGACCGAAGCCGGCCTGGAGCAGCGCGCAGCCCCGGGCCACGATCGGCAGGGTGATCAGGAAGAACAGCCCGATCGCGGTGTGCAGCCCGATCCGGGCGACGGTCGAGTCGCCCAGGCCGAGGAGCTGCGGGAGGCCGACGTTGTCCGGGTCGCCGCGCGGCAGCGCCCAGTCGTACGCCCAGTAGAGGGTGCCGGTGACGGCGCCGGTCCACCAGACCAGGGTGACCACGAAGGTGACGATGGCCACGATCAGCTTGAGGATGCCGTGCGCCAGGTCGAGCCAGGACTGCGCGTCCCCCATCGGCACGAAGATCCGCCGCCAGGCGCTCGCCCCGGGCTCGGGGAGCCGGTACTGGGGGCGGATCCGGGACAGGTGGAGCACGGCGGGGAGGCGGAGCCGCTCGATGTCGGCGAGGCCCCGGGCGGCGTAGAGGGTGCCGCTGAGGATCGGCAGGCCGATCACCGTCACCACCAGCCCGAGCCCGGCCGCCAGGCCGGCCAGCAGGACGACGAAGCTGGCCAGGGCCAGCGGTAGGCCCAGCAGCACGTAGCCGGAGTCCAGCAGGAGCTGTCGGGAGATGGTCGGCGCCGGCACGGGCTGATCGGCGGCGACGGGTACGGCGGTCATGTCAAGAGGCTAGGCAGCGCGGGGTGGCCGACCCATCCCGTCGGCCCGCCTCTCCGGCGTAGGGCTGGCCCTACCGTGACCGGATCGTGGGCGAGCCGTGGGCCGCGTGATTGGTCAGAGAAGTCTTAATTGAGCAATAATCGGCGCGGCTGGCACGGTCGACCGCCGCCAGGAGGCCGGATGGCGGCCGGCCGGGGTGGCTGGATCGATCTTGCGGAATGGAGGGGCTGGTGAAGCCGCGTCGCGAGCTTTCAAGATCGCGATTTGTGCACGCCTTCACAAGCGCCTACTCTGTAGTTCCGACGCGCCCTGCTAGCACAGCCGGCAATCTCGGTCGCCAGCGGGGATCCCGAAACGGCCGGCCGCCCGAGTTGGCCGAGGATCGCACCGCACGGAGTCTCATGAGTCAGCACCGTCACCCTGGCGCGCCCGGCCGCGCCGGTGCCGTACCGGCGCTCCCGGATCTGCCGGAGGCGACCGTCGCGCGGCTCCCGGAATACCTCCGTGCCCTGCACAACCTCGCCGAAACCGGCCACGAGACCGTGTCCAGCGAGGGGCTGGCCAGCGCCGCCGGCGTGAACTCCGCGAAGCTCCGCAAGGACCTCTCGCACCTCGGCTCGTACGGGACCCGTGGCGTCGGCTACGACGTGGCGCTGCTGGTCGACCAGATCGAGTACGTGCTCGGGCTCACCCAGCGACGGGCCGTCGCCCTGGTCGGCGTGGGTAATCTCGGTCACGCCCTCGCCGGCTACGACGGCTTCGCCAGCCGCGGCTTCCGGATCGCCGCCCTCTTCGACGCCGACCCCGCCCGGGTCGGCGAGGAGATCAACGGGCTGGTCGTCCGGCACATCGACGAGCTGCCCCGGGTCGCCGTCGAGGAGGCCATCGCCATCGGCGTGATCGCCACCCCGGCCCCGGCCGCCCAGGCGGTGGCGGACCAGCTCGTGGCCGTCGGTGTGACGAGCATCCTGAACTTCGCCCCGTGCGTACTCTCGGTTCCGGAGGGGGTCGACGTGCGCAAGGTCGACCTCGCGATCGAGCTGCAGATCCTGTCCTTCCACGAGCACCGCAAGGCATCGCTGACCGCGCTGCCCGCCACCGGTGGGTCCGCCCTCACCGCCCTGCCCGGGGGGCTCGCCGTCACCGACCCGCAGGAGGCGATAGGCACGTGAAACTGCTCGTCGTCGGCGCGTCCTACCGCACCGCTCCCGTCGCCACGCTGGAGCAGCTCGCGGTCGGCCCCGCGGACCTCACCCGCACCCTGGACCGCCTGGTCGCCCAGCCGTACGTGACCGAGGCCGTGCTCGTCTCCACCTGCAACCGGGTGGAGATCTACGCCGCCGTGTCCGGTTTCCACGGCGGCCTCGGCGACATCTGCGCGGTGCTGGCCGAGCAGGCCGGCTGCCAGCCCGCCGCGCTCGCCAACCACCTCTACGTGCACTTCGACGCCGCCGCCGTGGACCACGTCTTCCGGGTCGCCGCCGGGCTCGACTCGATGGTGGTCGGCGAGGCGCAGATCCTCGGCCAACTCCGCGACGCCTACCATTCCGCGACCGGGGCCGACACCGCCGGGCGGCTGCTGCACGAGCTGATGCAGCAGGCGCTGCGGGTCGGCAAACGGGCGCACGCCGAGACCGGGATCGACCGGGCCGGCCAGAGCGTGGTGACCGCCGCGCTGGAGCTGGCCGCCGGGCACCTCGACGGCGACCTCGCCGGCCGTCCCGCGCTGGTGGTCGGCGCGGGCGCGATGGGCTCGCTGGGCGTCGCCACGCTGTCCCGGCTGGGCGCCGGGCCGCTCACGGTCACCAACCGGGGCGCCGACCGGGCCGTCCGGCTGGCCGAGGCGTACGGGGCCAGTGCGACACCGATGGCGGAGCTGACCACCGTTCTCTCCACAGTGGACATCGTAGTGGCCGCCACCGCGGCCACCGAAGCGGTCCTCACCCGTGACGTGGTGACCCGGGCGCTCGCCGGACGCGACCCCGGCCGGGGGCCGCTGGTCCTGCTCGACCTGGCCGTGCCGCGCGACGTGGAGGCCGGCGTCGCCGAGCTGCCCGGCGTCGAGGTCATCGACATCGACCGGATGGCGACGCTGCTCGCCGACGGGCCCGCCGCCACCGATGCCGCCGCCGTCGAGCGGATCGTGGCCGGCGAGGTCGACGCCTTCCTCACCTGGCTGCGCGGCGCCGACGTGGCGCCCACGGTGGCCGCCCTGCGTGGCCGCGCCGACGACGTGGTCGGCGCCGAGCTGCGCCGGCTCGCCCAGCGCCGCCCGGACCTCACCGACGACCAGCGCGCCGAGGTGGCCCGGACGGTGCACCGGGTCGTGCAGCGGCTGCTGCACCAGCCGACCGTGCGGGTGCGCCAGCTGGCGGCCGAACCCGGCGGCGACCAGTACGCGGCCCTGCTGCGCGAGCTGTTCGACCTCCAGGTGCCGCAGACGTCCCCGGTCGAGAACGTCCCCGACATCGTCGCCGGCGACGCCGCGCCGCCGTTCGGCCTCGCCGACGTCCCGCCGCCCTTCGGCCTCGCCGACGTTCCGCCGCCCGTCGGGCACGCCGACATTCCACCGTCGACGGGTTCCGCCGACGTCCCGCCCATCGGAGGTGAGCGATGAGCACGCCCCTGCGCCTCGGTACCCGGGGCAGCAAACTGGCGATGGCCCAGTCCGGCCACGTCGCCGAGGCCCTGACCGCCGCCACCGGCCGGCCCGTCGAGCTGGTCGAGGTGGTCACCGCCGGCGACCGCTCGTCCGCGCCGGTGCACCGGCTCGGCGTCGGCGTCTTCGTCTCCGCCCTGCGCGACGCCCTGACCGCCGGCACCATCGACTTCGCGGTGCACTCCTACAAGGACCTGCCCACCGCGGCGGCGGCCGGGCTGCACATCGCGGCGGTGCCGACGCGGCAGGACCCGCGGGACGCGCTGGTCGCCCGGGACGGCCGGACGCTCACCGAGCTGCCCTCCGGCGCGACCGTGGGCACGGGCGCGCTGCGCCGCATCGCCCAGCTGCACGCCCTCGGGATGCAGCTGGAGGTCACCCCGATCCGCGGCAACGTCGACAGCCGCCTCGCGCGGGTGCTCGGCCCGGAGGCCGACCTCGACGCCGTCGTCCTGGCCCGGGCCGGGCTGGCCCGGATCGGGCGTACCGACGCGATCACCGAGACGCTCGACCCGATGCTGATGCTGCCCGCGCCCGCCCAGGGCGCGCTGGCGGTGGAGTGCCGGGCCGACGACACTGACCTGGTCGAGCTGCTCGCCGTGCTCGACCACGCACCGTCCCACGCCGCGGTCACCGCGGAACGGGCGCTGCTGGCCACCCTGGAGGCCGGATGCTCCGCTCCGGTCGCCGCCTACGCCGTCGTCGCCGAAGGCGAGCCAACCGGCTCGGGTGCCGAGGGCGATGTCGTCCAGGAGATCTATCTGCGCGGGGCGGTGATCAGTCCGGACGGTACGAGAGACCTCCGGCTGTCCCGCACCGGAACGCTCGCCGACGCGGCGGAGATCGGCAAGGCACTCGCCGCCGAACTCCTCGACCTCGGCGCCGACTCGATCCTCGGCCACGATGGACACGCCGGCCCGGGGACCCAGCAATTTGGGAGCACAGAATGACCCGCACCCGTAAGCCCGTAGGCCGCATCGCCTTCGTCGGGGCCGGTCCCGGCGACCCGGGCCTGCTGACCCGCCGGGCGCACGACGCCCTGGTCGACGCCGACCAGGTGGTGTACGACCGGGGAGTCCCCGAGTCGCTGCTCGACGCCGTCCGCGCCCAGGCCAGGGAGGACGCCCAGTTCACCCCGGCGGAGGGCGCGCCGGGTGACGTGGCGAAGGTGCTGATCTCGGCGGCCCGTTCCGGGCTGAACGCGGTGCACCTGGTCGCCGGCGACCCGTTCGGCCACGAGTCGGTCGTCAAGGAGGTGCAGGCGGTCGCGCGGACCGCCGCGCACTTCGAGGTGGTCCCCGGCGTCGGCCAGGCCGAGGGGGTGGCGACCTACGCGGGCGTGCCGCTGCCGGGCGTGCGTACGGCGGCCGACGTCGAGGACGTCAGCGCGCTGGACTTCGACGCGCTGGCCGCGGCCGTCGGCAGGGGCTCGCTCGCCCTGGCCGTGGACGCCGGTGACCTCGCCGCGATCCGCGACGGGCTGCTCGCGGCCGGGGTGGACGGCACCACCGGCGTCGGGGTGACCGGCGACGGCACCGGCGAGACGCAGTACACCACCACCTCGACCGTCGACTCCTTCGTCGCGGCGGCGCTCGGCTTCACCGGCCGGGTGGTCCTCACCGTCGGCGAGGGCGTCGGCCAGCGCGACAAGCTGAGCTGGTGGGAGAACCGGCCGCTGTACGGCTGGAAGGTCCTCGTGCCCCGCACCAAGGAGCAGGCCGGCGTGATGAGCGCGCGGCTGCGCGCGTACGGGGCCATCCCCTGCGAGGTGCCGACGATCGCGGTCGAGCCGCCGCGTACCCCCGCCCAGATGGAGCGGGCGGTCAAGGGCCTGGTCGACGGCCGGTACGCCTGGGTGATCTTCACCTCCGTCAACGCGGTACGCGCGGTCTGGGAGAAGTTCGCCGAGCACGGCCTCGACGCCCGGCACTTCGGCGGCGTCAAGATCGCCTGTATCGGTGAGGCGACCGCCGACGCCGTGCGCGCGTTCGGCATCCAGCCCGAGCTGATCCCGTCCGGGGAGCAGTCCTCCGAGGGGCTGCTCGCCGAGTTCTCGCCGCACGACGAGATCCTCGACCCGGTCGGCCGGGTGCTGCTGCCGCGCGCCGACATCGCCACCGAGACCCTCGCCGCCGGGCTCACCGAGCGCGGCTGGGAGGTCGACGACGTGACCGCCTACCGGACGGTCCGGGCCGCCCCGCCGCCCGCTGAGATCCGGGACGCGATCAAGTCGGGTGGCTTCGACGCGGTGCTCTTCACGTCCAGCTCCACGGTGCGCAATCTGGTGGGTATCGCGGGGAAGCCGCACGCCCGTACCGTCGTTGCAGTGATCGGGCCCAAGACGGCGGAGACCGCGACGGAGTTCGGCCTGCGGGTCGACGTCCAGCCGCCGCACGCCTCGGTCCCCGATCTGGTGGAGGCGCTGGCCGCCTACGCCGTCGAGCTGCGCGAGAAGCTCGCCGCCATGCCGGCGAAGCAGCGCCGTGGCTCGAAGGTGCAGGGGCCGACCGCCCTGAGGTTCCGGTAGTCGTAGCAGGAGGTCCGTGATGCCGTACCCCGAGATCCGGCCCCGCCGGCTGCGCCGCAACGCGGCCGTCCGGCGGCTGGTCTCCGAGACCCGCGTCGACCCGGCCGAACTGGTCGTGCCGATGTTCGTCAAGGAGGGGCTGACGGAACCGCGGGCGATCGCGTCGCTCCCGGGAGTGCTCCAGCACTCCCGGGACTCGCTCCGCAAGGCCGCCGCCGAGGCGGTCCAGGCGGGCGTCGGCGGCATCATGCTCTTCGGCGTGCCGGAGCGACGGGACCCCACCGGTTCCGGCGGGATCGACCCGGGCGGCATCCTCAACGTCGCGATCCGCGACGTCGTCGCCGAGGTGGGCGACGCCACGGTGGTGATGAGCGACCTCTGCCTGGACGAGTTCACCTCGCACGGGCACTGCGGCCTGCTCGCCCCCGACGGCGGCGTCGACAACGACGCCACGCTGGAGGCGTACGCCGAGATGGCCGTCGCCCAGGCCGACGCCGGGGTCGGGGTGGTCGGGCCGTCCGGGATGATGGACGGCCAGGTCGCGGTGGTACGCCGGGCGCTCGACGCCGCGGGCCACCAGGACGTGGCCGTGCTGGCGTACGCCGTCAAGTACGCCTCGGCCTTCTTCGGCCCGTTCCGGGACGCGGTGGAGTCGGCCCTGGAGGGCGACCGTCGCGCTTACCAGCAGGACCCCGCCAACCTGCGGGAGTCGCTGCGCGAGGTCGAGCTGGACGTCGCCGAGGGCGCCGACATGGTGATGGTCAAGCCCGCCCTGCCGTACCTCGACGTGGTGGCGGCCATCCGCGCGGCGGTGGACGTCCCGGTCGCCGCCTACCAGGTCTCCGGCGAGTACGCGATGGTCGAGGCGGCCGCCGCGAACGGCTGGATCGACCGGGAGCGGGTGATGATGGAGACGCTCACCTCGATCCGTCGGGCCGGCGCGCAGATCATCCTCACCTACTGGGCCGTCGAGGCCGCCCAACTCCTCCGCCAGCGCTACTGACCGGCTGCCCCCGCCCAACCTGTAACTCCGCCAGACCGGCACCCTCCCGACCCGCCGCCCTCTGCCGGACCCGCAACTCCGTCCGCCCGGCGCCCCTTCCCGGCTCGTCAACACGTCGCTGCCGACCTGCACGGACGTCCACGGTCGAGCCCGACCGGGTCGTGCTTGGTCGTGCCGTGCCGGGTCGTGCTTGGTCGTGCCGTGCCGGGTCGTGCTGGGTCGTGCCGTGCCGGGTCGTGCTGGGTCGTGCCGTGCCGGGTCGTGCTGGGTCGTGCCGTGCTGGGTCGTGCCGGGGCCGGCGGGCTCTGCGCTGGTGCTTGCTGCTGCCGGCGGCGCGCTTTCGGCGCCTCGCCGACAGCCTCAGATGTCGGTGCCACCTCATCGGCGCTGCCCGGCATCCGTTGGCTCGCCGCTGCCTGGCGCCCCTTGGCTCGCCGCTACCCGGCACCCGTTGGCTCGCCGGAAACGGTCGAACGTTCGTCACGTTAAGTGATAGCCCTGCATTCGAAGGTCAGTGACCTCCGGACGCTTTGCTCTGCATCCATTTACGCACCGGCAACTCTGCGTGGCTGTTGCGTATGTGGCTGCAGAGCAAAGGGCGCGCGGAGGTGGGTGGCTCCGAAACGGGCCGGAAGATAAAACTGCTGGTCAGGCGGTTTCGGTCGTAGATGTGGTCGCTGAGGGTCGCTTCGAGGCGCCCGAGGAAGTCGCACAGAGTGAGGATTGGCGAGCGCTCACTTTTGGTTGCTGAGCGTGACCACTTAAGGGGCGGTCGGCTTGCTGCGGGCGTGGGGTCGGACGGTGGGTTTTCCACAGGCGGCTGGGTTATCCACAGGCAGCGTGGGTGGGATTGCGGGAGGGCCCGGCAGCAGGGGAGCGTGACCGGATGACCGTCCTACCCGCAGAACCGGCGAGTGGCCGGCCCCTGAATCCCGACGCCGTGCCGGGCTCTGCCGCCGTGCCGGACTCCGCCGTCGCGCCCGGCTCCGAAGTCGCCGCGCCGGGTCCTGAGGGCGCCGCGCCGGGTCCTGAGGGCGCCGCGTCGGGCTCGCGCGAGCCGCCCGTGATGTTGACCGAGCCGTTCGACACGCCGTGGCCGGCCGCGGGCATCGTCCGGGCGGTCCGGCGGTACGCCAGCCTCAGCCAGCGGGAGCTGGCCCGGTGGGCGGGGGTGAACCACTCCACCGTCGGGCGGATCGAGGCGGGCCGGCTGGTGCCGAGCATCCTGCTCCTGCGCCGCATCATCGGGGTCGCCGGGTTCCGGCTGGCCGTCGTCGACGAGTTCGGGCGCGTGCTGAAGCCGATGCGGGACTGGCAGGACACCCGCGACGGGGCGGGGCGTCGCTACCCCTCGCACCTGGACACCATTCTCGACCCCGAGCCGGGAGAGTGGTGGGCGGACGTCTACGGGTTGGCCCGCCCGCCGGAGACGTTCCACCGCGATCGCCGGGTCCGCGACGCCATGCGGCGGCGCAGCCAGTGGGAGGTGCGGGTCGCGAAGTACCGCAGCGTGCCCCCGCCGCCGCGCGTACCCCCGTTGCCGCGCGTCCCCCCCCCCCTCTCCCCGTGGTGAACCGGCGGCCCCGCCGCCGGGGGGCCCCCTGGGCGGCGGTCCGTCGGGACCTGCTCCGGTGCGACGTCAGTCGTCGTCGGCGATGGTGCCCACGGCGATCGGGTCTGCCAGGCGCAGGCCGGGCACGCCGGCCACGACCAGGTTCACCTTCTCGTCGGCCTCCCGCTTCCGGTCACCGCGCACGGCCACCGGGAACGCCAGCGAGGTCTGCCCGGCCGCCAGGACCTTGCAGCCGACGTACGGGTCGTAGTCCGCGCCGGCCTGGGCCGTGGTGCCGTAGGTGGCGGCGCAGAGCAGCACCGGCTGGGACAGCGGGCGTGACACGGTGACCGTGAAGGTCAGCGGCCGGGTGCCCCGGTCGCCCTCGACCACCGACGCGTCGCCGACGCTCAGCGAGGCCCGGGAGCGGAAGCGGGCCACCTGCGGGTCGTGGTCGCTGGAGCCCCGGCTGCCGTCGGCCGCGTGGTCGGCCGGCCAGTCGGCGTTGACGTGCGCGGCCCGCATCTGCACCAGGTCCTGGTGCAGCGCGCCGTTAACGAACAGGTGGTCCAGCGTCTGCGCATGCCCCTCGAAGCTGTACGAGTAGGCCGACGACGGCGCGTCGGCGAGCAGGTCGTCCCAGAGGTTGCGCATGCCCGCCTCGTACAGCGGCCCGAGCTGGTCGGACCCGGTGGGATCGGCCGCCGTGGCGATGGGATCGTCGGGGCGGGGGAAGACGTTGAGGTCCCCGCCATAGACCACCCGCGCGTGCGGATCCGACGCCTCGATCGCGGTGACGATCGCGGCGCCGTACGCGGCCTGCTCCCGGCGCTGCCCGACCCGGCTGTCCGGCCCCGACGAGTAGTGGTTGCTCGCGGCCCACAGCGTGTACCGCTCGGCGGAGCCGGGGGCGGCAGCGACGGTGAACTTGCCGAGCTGCGGGGCCCGGGTGAAGACGTTGTCGCCGTCCTTGCCGGTGGACGTGTCCACGTCGGCGGGAAGCACCGCGTTGAGCGCCTTCGGGTTCTGCACGTCCGCGTTGCCCGGCAGCCCCGCACCCCGGTACCGCACCGTCGGCGCCGAACCCAGCAGCGGGTCGCCGGCGGTGGGCGCCGCCAGCGACACCCGGTCGGTGCGGAACAGGAACGCCGCGGTGATGCCCCGGGCGTCCGCGCCGGTACGGTCGTACGCGGCCTGGTAGGCCGGGCCACCGGCGGCGGCGATGGTCAGCGCCAGGTCCTGGAGGCTGTCCGGCGCGCCGTCGGCGTTGTCCGTGCTGCCGCAGACCAACTCGGTGCCGGAGACCGAGCAGATGTCCTGGTCCTCGGCCTCCTGCACCAGGATCAGGTCCGGGGAGTGCAGGTCGGTGGTGATCTGGTCGGCCAGCGCGACGAGTTGCTCGCGGTACTCCCGCTCGCTGCCCGGGACGTAGTCGAACGGCGGGCGTACCCCGGTGCAGCCGGCGTTGCCGGCGAAGTCGCAGCCGTCGAACGGGTCGTCGCGGTAGTCGTACAGGTTCTCGACGTTGTAGGTCGCGACCGCGACCTCCTCCGAGCGGTTGGCCGGCTTCGGCGGGTGGTTCGCCGACGGGTCGGCCCCGCCGGTGAACGCGGCCGACTCGACCTGCACCCCGTACTTCTCGAACGAGTAGTAGAGCCCCCCGACCGCGTCGGCGGTCAGCGTGTCGAACGTGCGCGCGGGCGGGAGCAGCGCGCCGCTGTCGCCCGTGGCGCCCTTGACGCCCATGCTGCCGAGTAGGACGCGCTGCCCGTTGCCGTCGTCGAAGCGGCGGGTCGGGTCGTTGTCCAGCGGGTGCGCGTCCCGGAACACCCGGCGGGCGTACGCGTCGGCGCGGTCGAGCAGCGGGTCGTCCCGGTCGATCACGAAGATCTCGGCGTCGGCGGTGGAGGCGAAGACGTTCCGCCCGCTCACCGCGCCGCTGCCGGCCCGCACCCGCAGCCGGGCGCCCTCGTGCCGCTCGAAGAAGCGCTGCGCCGCCGCCACCTCTACCGGCGGCACCGCGTTGGTCACCTCGACCTCGGCGTTCACGTCCACCCCGGAGGCGATCCGGCGGACCAACGACGCGCCGGAGAGCTGGGTGAAGTTGAAGTACTCGGAGACCCGGGCGCGTAGCACCACCTCGTCGCCGACCGTCGGCACGTAGCCGCCGATCAGCGAGGTGAACGAGCCCATGAAGACGAAGATGCCGTCCGAGCTGGTCGGGTCGCCGTCGGTGGCGTCCGAGCGGCTCTGCAGGAAGAAGCCGCGCTGGTCCCGGCCCCCCGAGTCGCGCGCCAGGGTGAGCTGGGTGATCACGCCGCGTACGTCGTACAGCGTGCTGCTGGTCCCGTTGCCCGTGGCCGGCGCGAGCGGCGACCGGTCGGCGGGACCGGACTCGGCGTCGGTGGTCGGACCCTGCACCTCGCCGACGGTCAGCTCCCGGGTCACCTGCACGGCCAGCGTGCAGGTGGCGGTGCCGCCGTCCGCGTCGGTGGAGGTCAGCACCACGGTGTACGCCCCGGCGGCCAGGTCGGCGCTCGTGCCGACCGTGGCCCGGGCGGTGCCGCCGACCGCGTCGGCCGGGACGAGCGCCGAGCGGCTGACGGAGCCGGTGGCCGGGGTCGGGCTGACCGAGGTGACCGCCAGGTCGACGATCCGGTCGTCCGTGTCGGTGGCGGTGACCTCCCGGGTGGCCGGGGTGCCGGCCGAGGTCACCAGCGCCGGGCCGCAGGCGAGGGTCGCGGGCGCGTCGACCGGGCCGCCGCCGTCGACGGTGTGCGTGCCGAGCCCGTCGAACGTGTCGACGGGGAAGCCGGCCCACTGGGCGGCCGGGTCGAACGCGTCGGAGGGGTCGGTGTCGCCGGACGTCACGGCGGCCGAGCGGCGCAGCGTGTTGTCGGCGGTGCTGGTGACGCCCGTGCCCCACTCCGCGCCCGGGTCGACGCCGACCTGGCCGATCGAGTCGAGCACGGTGCCGCCGCGCCGCAGCACGATCGCGTCGTCGCCGTTGAACAGGCTGGCGCCCGTGGTCTGGTCGGCACGCTCCAGGATGCCCGGCGCGGCCGAGGCGGCGGCGAGGACGAAGGCGTCACCGGCCGCGACGGTGCCGGTGAGGGCCAGGCTCGTCGGCGTGGTGGAGCCGTTGAAGTGCAACTCGAGCTGGTAGCCGCCGGCGGCCAGGTCGACGGCGGCGCCCGTGCCGTTGAACAGCTCGATCGCCTTGTTGGTCGACGAGCCTTCGACGTATTCGGAGATGAAGAGTTCGGTGGGCGCGGCGCTGGCCGCGGTGGGTGCGACGCCGACGGCCGCGACGGTCACGGCGGCGGTGGCGGTCGCGAGCGCGGCAAGGGTGCGGCGCGGGCGCATGGGGCCTCCACGATGGGTGGACGGGGAACTAACGCACGTTAAGGGTCGGTGCTGACCGCCGTCCATCCCCCACCGGACAGTTTCGTGAACTCTCCGGTCAGCGGCCGGCGTCGAGGCGGTGCACCAGCTCGGCCACGTCGATGCTGTATTCGCACCATTCGCGGTCCGGACGGTAGCCCAACTCGGCGTTGACCTTGAGCATGGCCTCGTTGGCCTGCGCGTTCCAGGTCTGCACCTCGGTCAGCTCGGTCTCCGCCGACCGCAGCTCCATCAGCATCCGCGCCTTGATCGCCCGGTCGATGCCGTAGCCCCGGTGGTTCTGCACGACGATCGTGTCGTACTGGTCGGCACGGGTGGGATGCTGGACCGGCACGACCACCTCGGTCAGCCCGGCCACCTCCCCGGTCTGCTCGTGCAGGGCGAGCACGATGTAGGGCCTCATGCCCCGCCGGTGCAGGCAGTCCAAGCTGTCCCGCAGCCGCTGCGGGTCGTACGAGCTGGGGCGCAGCTCGCCGTCCTCGACGTCGCGCACCTCCGCCTTGGCCCGCGCGTACGCCTCGATCAGCTCGTCCGGCGGGCCGCCGGGGTGGAACTGGAGGTGGTAGCCCGCGCTGATGCCGGTGGCCATCTCGGCCAGCTCGGCCCAGTCCACCCCGGACAGGTCCAGCACGCTGCGGGTCTCGACGTATTCCTTGGAGAAGCCGAGCGACTCGTAGAAGGCGATCGCCGGCGTGTCGCCCACCACCTCCACCCCGATCGACTGGAAGCCCTCCTGGTAGACCCGGCGGGCGGCGGTCAGGAGCAGGTCCCGGCCGAGACCTGTGCGCCGCGCCGACGGGTGCACGAGCACCTCCAGCACCCCGATGTCGCCGAGCAGCAGCACGTGCACGTGGCCCAGGATCGCTCCGGGGGTGCCGTCCGCCTCCGCCTCCGCCTGGGCGACCCAGGAGATCCGCCGCTCACCGGGCATCACCTCGGCGAGGTATTCCCGCATGGAACTCTCCCGCCACGGCGGATCCTGCGGCAGATCGACCGCCAGGACCGCGTTCAGCGTGCCCAGCAGCGACGCGATCTCGGCGGACGACGCGGTCCTGGGGTCCCACTCGCGCACCATCACCCGTCTAGCTTGCCGCTAACCGCTGCCCGGGGGAAGTGTCCGGTCCTCCAATGTATGCGGACGATCACTTCACGTGCGACTGGCCTGTCCGTACCGGTTGGCGGTGTCGTAGACGTCCTGAGCGTAGCGGCGGACGTCGTTGTAGGACAGGATCGCGTTCCACCAGTCGGCGGGGATGGTCAGGTTCCGGCCGCCCTTGCAGAGGTAGTTGCCGGCGGCGAGGGCGGCGTCGTCCAGGTCGTGCGGGTCCTTGACGCCGTCGTTGTCGGCGTCGGCCCCGATCTCCTGCCAGGTCGTCGGGATGAACTGCATCGGCCCGACCGCCCGGTCGAGGACCGGGTCCTTGTCCATCACGCCGCGGTCGGTGTCGGGGATGCGCATGCGGCCGCCGTTGCCGTCCAGCGGCAGGCCGATGATCTCGGGCAGCGCCTTGCCGTCCTGGCCGAGCCGGGCGTTGTTGGCCTGACCGTGCCCCGACTCGACGAACCCGATGGCCGCCAGGGTGGTCCAGCTCAACCCGCAGCTGCGGTTGGTCTGGGCGAGCACCACCTCGGCGTAGCCGTACGCCTGCATGGCCACCGGCGAGATGCCGACCTTCGGGCCGACCTCGGCGGCCCAGCCGGCGAGCGCGTCCGACGGCCGCCCGGTGATCCCGCCGGGGGGCGGGCCGGCCGGCACCGTGCCGCCGGGCAGAGCCGTCCCGCCGGGTAGCGGCGTGCCGCCGGGCAGCGGCGCCTGCGGAACGGTGGTCGGCGCGACGGAGGTGGCGTCGACCGCGACCGGACGGGGCCCCCGGGCCGTCGCGGGCACCAGGAGCGCGCCCGCCGCGGCCGTCGCCGCGACCAGGGCGAGCAGGAACACCCCGGGCAGGGTGAGTCGGCCGCTGGGGCGCCGCGACCAGTCGCGGGTGGCGCGGGCGGCGGTCATCGCGATGCGGTGCGGCGGCCGGCGTACGGCGTGCGCGAACTGCACCCTGCGGCGCCGGGGCCCGGTGGCCGGTTTCGCGGCGGGCACGTCGACCTTCGTCTCCGCGAGGTCGCCCGTCGCCGACGCCGCACCGGCGTCGTCACCGGTCTTCGCCCCGGACCCGGCCGTCGGGGCCCCGGCCGCGCCGTCGGTCTTCGTGCCCGGGGCGGTCCCGTCGCCCGGCTTCGCGGCCGTGCCGGCGCTGCCGTCCGGCTCACCGGTCGTGGCCGGTCCCGCGTCGGCGGCCGGCACGTCGCCCGGCTTCGCCTTCTCGCCCGGCTTCGCCTTCTCGCCCGGCTTCGTCTCTTCCCCCGGCCGCGCCTCGGCGGCGGGCTCGGTGGCTGGCCTGGTCCCGGTGATCGCCTTCGCGTCGTCGGCCGGCTTCGCGCTCTCGGCCGGCTTCGCGCTTCCGGCCGGCTTCGCCTTCTCCGCCGGCTTCGCCTCGGCGGTGGGCTCGGTGGCTGGCTTGGTTCCGGTGTCGGCGGCCGGCTTCGCCTCGGCGGTGGGCTCGGTCGCCGGCCCGGTGTCGGCGGCCGGCTTCGTGTCGCCGGCGGCCGTGGATCTCAGCCAGGGGCGGCGGGGGCGCGGCAACCGCGTCGCGGGTTCGGGCGCGGCGCCGGAACCCGCGAGCGGCCCGTCGACCGGGGCCGCCGGCCGCAGGGGCCGAAGGGTCGTCCTGTCCTCGCCGTCCGCCACAAGTTGAGTATCACCCATGTCCCCCCGTACGTCAGGACCGGTCGTACCCTGGTGCCATGCCCCGGTACGAGTTTCGTTGCCGCGCCTGCGGCGACACCTTCGAGGTCAACCGTCCGATGGCGCGGGCCGCTGAGCCGGCGTCCTGCCCGCAGGGGCACGCCGACACGGTCAAGCTCCTCTCCACCGTCGCGGTCACCGGCCGCGGCGGCGGGGCGACCGGTGGCGCGCCGGCGTCCGCCGGCGGGGGTTGCTGTGGCGGTGGCTGCGGCTGCTGACCGGCCGGTCCGCCGGTCGTCCCGCCCCGCCCGCCCGGGCCGGTCCTCCGCCCCGAGCCGCCGTCGGCGCGTCCCCAGCGGGCAGCCAGGGGCGGACGAATTCCGCGGGGTCGGGCCCGTCCGGCTGTTCTCACGATGCGTGATGGTCCGGTATCAGGCAGCATGAGTCCGACGTCACGGGCGGAGGTTCCACCATGTCGCCACGGATCCACCTCCCGAGCGGGCTGGTGACCTTCGTCTTCACCGACATCGAGGGCTCCACCCGGCTGGCCCAGCTGCTCGGACCCGAATACCGGCCGGTCCTGCGGGAGCACCGGCGCCTGCTGCGCCACACGATCGCCGCGACCGAGGGCGCGGAGCTGCTGACCGAGGGAGACTCGTTCTTCCTCGCCTTCGACGACGCGACGGCCGCCCTGACCGCCTGCCTGACCGCGCAACGGGCGCTGGCCAGTCACGAGTGGCCCACCGCCGACGCCATGCCCCGGGTCCGCATGGGGTTGCACACCGGCTGGGCGGAGCCGCGCGACGGCGAGTACGTCAGCCCGGAGGTGCACCGCGCGGCCCGGGTCGCCGCCGCCGCCCACGGCGGCCAGGTGCTCTGCTCGGCGTCGACGGCGCGGCACGTGCAGCCGTTGCCGCCGGGCGCGTCCCTGATCGACCTCGGCCTGCACCGGCTGCGTGGCTTCGACGACCGGGAGCGGCTCTACCAGCTGGTCGCCCCCGGCCTGGAGCGGCAGTTCCCGCGGCCCCGCACCGCCGACGCGACCGCGCACAACCTGCCCACGCCGGTCACCTCGTTCGTCGGCCGGCACGCCGAGCGCGCCGAGCTGAAGCGGCTGGTGCAGGCGCACCGGCTGGTGACCGTCCTCGGGGCCGGCGGCGCGGGCAAGACGCGGCTGGCCGTGGAACTCGCCGTCGACCTGGTGGAGTCGCATCCGGACGGTGTCTGGTTCGTCGACGTCGCCGCGGTCACCGATCCGGGCCTGGTGGCCTTCGAGGTCGCCGCCGTGCTCGGCCTGCGTCCCGAACCGGGGCGCCCCATGGTGGACACGCTGGTGGAGTACGCGGCGGCGCGCCGGATGCTCGTCCTGCTGGACACCTGCGACGCGCAGCCGGCCGCGTCGGCGGACGTGATCTCCCGGCTGCTCGCCGGCGGGGTGGGCGTCCGGGTGCTCGCCACGAGCCGGGAGTCGTTCGGCCTGCCGGGCGAGGTGGTCTGGCGGATCCCCTCGCTGTCGGTCGACCCGCCCGCGGACGGGGCGGAGAGCGACGCGGTCGCGCTGCTGCTGGACCGCACGGCGGCGGCCCGGGGCGGCCGGGCGCCGGACCCGGCCGAGTCCGCCGACCTGCGGCGGGTGGTGCGGCGGCTGGACGGGTTGCCGCTCGCCATCGAGCTGGCCGCCGCCCGGCTGCGGGTGCTCTCCGTCGGGCAGCTCGCCGAGCGCCTCGACGACGTGCTGGGCACCCTGGACGCGGGCCGGGAGGACCCGGACCCGCCCCCGGTGGAGCCGGGCCGGCCGGCCGACCGGCAGGACACCGTGGACCTGGTGGCCGCGGCCGTGGGGATGGCGCCGCCCAGCCCGGCGGTCCGGGGGGTGCAGCGCTCCGCCACCGAACGGCACCTGACCATGCAGGCCACGGTCACCTGGTCGTACCGCACGCTGGGGCCGCGCGCCGCCCGGCTGCTGCGCTGGCTGGCGGTCTTCGCCGGCCCGGTCGACCTGGCTGCGGTGGAGTGGCTGCTCGGCGACGATCCGCTCGATCCGCTCTCGGTGCTGGTCGACAAGTCGATGGTGCTGGCGGAGCCGCACGCCTCGGGCAGCACCTACCGGATGCTCGACCCGATCCGGGCGTACGCGGCGCGGCGGCTGGTGGAGGCGGGGGAGGAGAAGTCGGCCCGCAACCGGCACGTGGCGTGGTCGACACACGCGCTGGAGCGCGCCCACCTGGGGCCGGACGGGCGGCCGGTAACCCTGTCGCTCTACGCCCTCGACCCGCTCGCCGGCGAGCTGCGCGCCGCGTTGCGCTGGTGCGCCACCGGCGGCAGTGCCCGGGCCGGCCTGCGGCTGGCCGGGGGCCTCGACCAGTGGTGGCGGGAGCGGGGCCTGGCCCGCGAGGGCCGGCTCTGGCTGTTCCGGCTGTACGGGCGGATCGCCGAGACGGGGGAGCGGATCCCGGAGGCCGAGCTGGCGGCGGCGTACCACATGCACTCCCTGCACGCCGGCGCGGACGGCGAGTTCGGCGAGGAGTTGCGCTACTCCCAGCGGGCGGAGGCGGCGGCCCGGCAGGCGGGCGACGCCGGCCTGCTCGCCCGGGTGCTCGCCGGGCGGGCGGCCCCGCTGGTCGACATGGGACAGTTCGCGGAGGCCGAGCGGATCTGCCGCGAGGTGATCGACTGGGCGTCCGGCCAGGAGGTGCTCGGCGACGCGCTCTTCGGCGTGTTGAGTCTGGCCGAGCTGCTCTGGCGGCGGGATGCCCTGCAGGAGGCGGCCGAGCTGCTGGGCGCGGCCCGCCCGGTGGAGGCGGCTCGCCCGGTGGAGCGGGGGCGGCGTTCGGTCGACATGCTGCTCGGGATGGTCGCCCTGGCGCGGGGGGACCTCGTCGCCGCGCACGAGCACCTGCAGGTGGCGCTCCGCTCGCGGATGAGCCACGGATTCCACGGTCGGGCCTGCGACACGCTGAACGCGATGGCGGTGCGCTGCGCGGCCGGCGGCGACGGGCTGACGGCGGCCCGCCTGTTCGGCGCGGCGGGGGCGACGCGGGCGAAGATGCGCTGCACCCCGGGCATCTACGGGGGGTACTGGGCGCAGCGGCAGGAGGAGCTGCGCCGGGAGTTGGGCGACGCGGCCTTCGACGGCGCGTACGGCGAGGGGACCGAGCTGGGGCTGGAGGAGGCGGCGGCCCTGGCCCTCGCCGTCGAGCATCCGGACCTGGCGGTGGGCTCGGCGCGGTTCGGCGCCGGTCATGCCCGGGTGGCTCCGCGCCAGCCCGTCACCCCGGACCTGCGCCGGCACCACACGGGCCACGCCTGACGGTCGGGCCGCCCGCGCGCCGATTGCGGGTTCGCGTCCGCGCCGGGTCCGCGTCCGTGCCCCTCGGGTGGGACGCGGACCCTCGGCGGTACGGCTGGGGTCAGCTCAGGCCGGCGCGGCGCTCGGCGTCGGCCTTCATCCGGGCGGCGCGGTCGATGTCGGCCTGCTGCACGGCGGCCACGGAGCCGAAGGCGCTGACGGCCTGGTAGTAGGTCCAGGCGAGGCTGGTGCAGGCGGGCCGCACGGCGGCGTTGTACGTGGCACAGACCCGCTTCAGGTCGGCGTAGAAGGCGCTGTCGAGGCGGGCCTTGTTCGCCGAGAACCGGCTCATCGCCTTGTAGTTGCGGTAGCCGAAGTCGTGCCGGTAGCAGGAGAGGCTGAACTTGAAGCCGAGCGGGTTGTCCGGGCTGGACGAGCAGTAGTCGGTCGACCAGTTGAACCCGTACGACGCCCAGGCGCCCTGGTTGAGCCGGCCGGAGTTCCAGGAGTTGTAGCTGGTGGCGCTGGTCTGCGTCCAGCCGGAGAGGACGGACAGCTTCTGCGAGGTCGTGACGGCGGCGGCGGGGGAGGAGACCCCGAAGACGAAGAGCATCGAGAGCGCGGCCGAGGCGAGCAGGGTGGTGAGGCGTCTGGGCACGGGTACCTCCGCGGGGGGATGTGCGGGCGGACGGGGGTTACCGGTGGGTCACCGGAGTGCCGAACAGTGTCGATCATGAATGCCTGCGGGGGATGCGGTGCCCACCGAGATTTGGTGACAGGCGTCGAAACAGACGAATGCCCCGGGCGCCAGGGGCACCCGGGGCATCCGGTGGGACGTCAGCGGACGAACGCCGGCGGGCTTGCCGGGCTCTCGTTCGCCAGTCGGTCGAGCGCGGTCACGTAGTAGGTGTACCGCTTGCCGGCCTCGGCGGTGGTGTCCACCCAGGACTGCGTCCGGGTGCCCGCGTCGGCGCGGACCGTGTCGACCAGGTGCGCCGCGTCGGCGAAGTCGCACCGGCCGGCCAGGCCGAGCCCGTCGAAGCGGTAGACCGCGTACGAGGCGGCGGTGCCGAGCGGGCCCACGCCGTCGGCCGGCTGGCGCCAGCTCAGGCGGACCCCGTCGTCCTGCCGCGCGGCCTTGGTGACCACCGGCATGAGCAGCGGCTTCTTCGGCAGGTGCGACATGGTCGGGATCAGCGCCGGACGGGAGTAGTGCTCGGCGGCGTAGATGTCGGTCGCGCCGAGCCGGTTGGCCCGCACCTGCACGGCCGAGAAGTGGACGTTGCCCAGGACCTCCGGGTACTGCCGGTTCAGCGTCAGGTGGTTGGACAACTCCTGCGGGTTCATCCAGAACGAGCCGTAGACCGGGTCACCGCTCTTGTAGTCGGCCTGCCCGATGTAGAGCTGCACCCGGGTGCCCTTGACCACGTCCGCCCACCACGGCACCAGCCGGGTGTAGTCGGCGGCCGGGTACTGGCCCATGTACCAGTAGAGCTGCGGCACGATGTAGTCGATCCACTCCTGCTTGACCCACTTGCGGGTGTCGGCGGAGATGATGTCGTACGACTGGCTGCCGGTGGTGTCCGAGCCCAGCGGGTCGGCCGACTGGTTGCGCCAGATGCCGAACGGGCTGACGCCGAACTTGACCCACGGCTTCTCGGCCTTGATCTTGGCGTTCATCTCCTGGATCAGCAGGTTGATGTTGTCCCGCCGCCAGTCGGCCTTGTCGGTGAAGCCCCGGTTGTGCGCCGCGAAGGTGGCGTCGTCGGGCACCTGGTGGGTGCCGCTCGGGTAGGGGTAGAAGTAGTCGTCGAAGTGCACGCCGTCGACGTCGTACCGCTTGACGGCGTCCATCATCGCGGTCTGCACGAACTCGCGGACCTCGGGGATGCCGGGGTTGTAGTAGAGCCGGCTTCCGGCGACCCCGGCCGGCGGGTAGGCGAAGCTCCACTCGGGGTGCTCGCGCACCGGGTGGTTCGGCGCCAGCTGGTTGATGTCGGCGCCGGCGCCGCCCGGGGCGGGCATGGAGATGCGGTACGGGTTGAACCAGGCGTGGAACTCGAGGTTGCGCTTGTGCGCCTCCTCGACCACGAACTTCAGCGGGTCCCAGCCCGGGTTCTCGCCGCGGACCCCGGTCAGGTATTCCGACCACGGCTCGTGGGGCGACGGCCAGAACGCGTCGGCGGTCGGCCGGACCTGGACGACCACGGCGTTGTGGTTGAGCCGCTCGGCGAGGTCGAGCAGCTGGCGGTACTCGGCCTGCTGCGTGGCGACGCGGTCCGGGGAGGTCTGGGAAGCCTTGCTCGGCCAGTCGATGTTGACGACCGAGGAGATCCACATCGCCCGGAACTGGCGCTTCGGCGTGGCCGGATCGGTGACGCAGGTGGTGGTGGAGGCGGCGGTGGCCGCCGCTTCGGGGGCCGCGCTCGCCGGAGTGGCGGCGACGAACGCGCCGAGTAGTGCGGCGGCCAGCCCGGCGGCTCCGAGCCGAGTTGCCTTCATGCGGTGTGTCCCTTCGTTGGGGCTCCCGTGTCAGGGGTCGTTCGCGGCGCAGACGGCAAGATTCGCCGATGACAAACTGCCGCTGGTAGGAAATTTTCACACCTCGGGGCTCTGCGCAAGAGTCTGGGTGGGATCGATCCGTCCGTCCACGTCGGCTCGCCCCTGTGGCCGGGGTCACGGGGCACAGGGTGGCGGGCCGCACACTCCCGGTGGTGACCGGATTGGTGTGAACGTGGGGATTGAGGGGGGTGCACCGTGGGTAGCATCGCCGGTCACCGGCCGCCACGGGGGTGGTCCGGACGGTGGGAGGAGTGAGCGCGGTGTCGGTGCTGCGTACCAAACCGATCGGGGACGTGATCGCGCAGAGCGAGGCCGACGGTGACGACGGCGGGCCCGGCCTCAAGCGCCGGCTCGGCGCCCGCGACCTCACCGGCTTCGGCATCGGCATCGTGATCGGCACCGGCATCTTCACGCTCACGGGCATCGAGGCCCGCGACAGCGCGGGGCCCGGCGTGGTGATCTCGTTCGCCATCGCCGGCCTGGTCGCCCTGCTCGCCGCGCTCTGCTACGCCGAGCTGGCCTCCAGCGTGCCGGCCGCCGGCAGCGCCTACACCTACGCGTACGCGACCATGGGCGAGATCGTCGCCTGGATCATCGGCTGGGACCTGCTGCTGGAGTTCGCCCTCGGCGCGGCGGTGGTCGCCCGGGGCTGGTCCGGCTACCTCGCCGAACTCGTCGGCCTGCCCACCGCGTGGTTCGGCGAGGAGGGCAGCATCGTCAACGTCGGCGCGATCGGCATCGTGCTGCTGCTCGGCGTTGTGGCGATCGTCGGCATCCGCGAGTCGGCCCGGGTGACCAACCTGCTGGTGCTGGTCAAGGTCGCCATCTGCGTCTTCATCGTGGTCGCCGGCCTGTTCTTCGTGAAGGCCGCCAACCTCACCCCGTTCATCCCCGCGGCGGAGCCCGCCGACGGCAGCGAGGACGGCATCAAGCAGCCCGTGACGCAGGCGCTCTTCGGCCTGGAGCCCTCGGTGTTCGGCTTCGTGGGCGTGCTCAGCGCCGCGGCGGTGGTCTTCTTCGCGTACACCGGCTTCGAGGCGGTGGCCAACCTCGGCGAGGAGACGAAGCGGCCCCGCCGGGACCTCACCCTCGGGCTGCTCGGCACGCTGCTGATCTCCACCGTGCTGTACATCGGCGTCTCGCTGGTCGTGGTGGGCATGGTGCCGTACACCGAGATCGACCGGGGCGCCCCGATCGCGGCGGCCTTCAACGCGGTCGGCGCCGAGTGGGCCGGCATCCTCGTCTCGATCGCCGCCGTCGCCGGCCTGACCAGCGTGATCCTGGTCGACCTGGTGGCCATGGGCCGGATCGGCTTCGCCATCAGCCGCGACGGGCTGATCCCGCCGTCGATCGCGAAGGTGCACCCGCGCTGGGGCACCCCGTACCGGATCTCGGCCGTCATGACGGTGGCGGTCGCGCTGCTCGCGGGCTTCCTGCCGCTGTCGGCCCTGGCCGACCTGGTCAGCATCGGCGCGCTCGCGGCGTTCGTGCTGGTCTCGGTCGCGGTGCCGATCCTGCGCCGTAAGCGCCCGGACCTGGACCGGCCGTTCCGGGTGCCGTTCTCCCCGGTGCTGCCGATCTTCTCGGCGCTGGCCTGCTTCTACCTGATGCTGAACCTGTCGGTGGAGACCTGGCTGCGGTTCGCCGCGTGGATGCTGCTCGGCGTGGTGATCTACTTCGGCTACGGCTACCGGCGCAACCGCCTCGCCCGGCGATCCTCGTCCGCCGACTCCCGGGCACCGGCTTCCGTCTGATCTCGGGCGGGGTTCCGGCTCCTCGCGGGTGGGGGTTTTCGCTTGTCGCGGGTGGGGGTTTCCGGGGAGCCCGGCCCGCTCCGGGCGGTCAGGCTTGATCCCTGCGCGGGCCGGGCTCCCCGGAAACCCTCCGGGCACCGGGTCAGGGCCGCTGCTGGGGCTTTGCCGTCGGGCCCTTGACGACGGGCTTGCCGTCGGTCCAGACGACCTCGTCGAGCCAGACCTGGCGGCCCGGGTCCACCGTGCCCTCCTGGCCCGGCGGCCAGGCGTGGTAGAGCAGCCAGGTGCGCCCGTCCTTGACCACCATCGAGGCGTGCCCCGGCCCGGAGGCCGACTCGTTGCTCTTCAGGATCGGGTTCTCCGGGGCCTTCACGCACGGCCCGGTGGGCGACTTGCAGACCGCGTAGCCCTCGGCGTACTCGGCGCGGTCGTAGGCGTTGGCGGCGAAGAACAGGAACAGCTTCCCGTCCTGCCGGTGCAGGAACGGGCCCTCGATCAGGGTGCCCTCCCACGGCTCGGTCTGCTTCAGCAGCTTCGTCGGCTCGCCCACCAGGCGCAGCCCGTCGTCCGAGAGGCGCTGCGACCAGATCCAGGTGTCCACCCCGATGGCGTTGCCGTCGTTCTTCCACAGCAGCCAGAGGCTGCCGTCCGCGTCCCGGAACGGGCTGGCGTCGATCGCCCCGCCCAGCTCCGCCTGGCAGATCAGCGGCCCGGTCGAGTCGTCCCGGTACGGCCCCTGCGGCGCGCTCGCCACGGCCCGCCCGACGCACTGCCGCCCCGACTCGCGCCCGGCGACGGTGTAGTAGAGCGCGAACCGGCCCGGGGTGAGCTCGATCGCCTCGGGCGCCCAGGTCTTTCCGGCGTCCGCCCAGTCCGGCAGTTCCGGCAGGGCGTCCCCGGCCGGGGTCCAGTCGACCAGGTCCGTGGAGGTGAGCACCGGGACGTTGCGGCCGCCGGCGTTGGTGTGGAACAGGTACCAGGTGTCGCCCACCCGGATCGCCTGCGGGTCGGGCGCGTCGGTGCGTACGACCGGGTTGGTGAACATGCGTGCGTCGTCTCCCGTCCTCGAAGGTTCTTCTGCACCGCCGCAGCCGGCGGCGAGCAGCGCGGCGGCGAGCACCGCCGCCGCGCCGCGCCGCCGGATCGTCCGGACCGTCATCCCTTCAGCCCGCTGCGGGAGACGCCCTGGATGATGTGCCGCTGGGCGAGCACGAAGAGGATCAGCACCGGCACGCTGGCCAGCACCGCCCCCGCCATGATCACCGGGTAGTCGGTCACGTAGGAGCCCTGGAGCAGGCCCAGGCCCGGCGGCAGGGTGAGCGTCTCCGGGCTGAACAGCACGAAGATCGGCCAGAGGAAGTCGTTCCAGTTGGTGAGGAACGACAGCACCGCCAGGGTGGCCAGCGCGGGCCTGGACAGCGGCAGCACCACCCGCCAGAAGATCTGCCACTGGTTGGCCCCGTCCAGCACCGCGGCCTCCTCCAGCTCCCGGGGCAGGGAGAGGAAGAACTGTCGCAGGAAGAACACCCCGAACGCGCTGGCCGCCCCGGGGACGATCACCACGGTCAGGGTGTCGATCCAGTTCAGCTCGTCGACGATCAGGAAGTTCGGGATGATCAGCGAGGTCGGTGGGATGAACAGGGTCCCGACGATCAGCGCGAAGAGCACCTTGCGGCCGCGGAAGCGCATCCTGGCCAGGGCGTACGCGGCCATCGAGGCGGTGGCCAGCACCAGCAGCGCGTGCACGGTGGCGGCCAGCATGCTGTTGGCGAACCAGCGGAGCACGGGGTTGGCCGCGTTGTTCAGGATCTGCTCGTAGCCGTACCCGGAGATCGGGTCCGGCAGCCAGGTGGGCGGGATCTGCTGGGCTCCGGTGTAGGTCTTCAGCGAGGTGATGACCATCCACGCCAGCGGCAGCAGGAAGACCAGGGCGAGCGCGACCAGGGTGGCGTAGAGCGCGGTCCGCCGCAGCAGGGTTCCCGGGGCGCGGCCGGGCGCCGGGGCGTCGGTGCGGGTCGGCGCGGGGGCGCGCGTGGGCGTCGTCATGGCGGTCCCCTCAGTCTTCCCGGTAGCGGAAGAGGCGGAAGTTGGCGATGCTCACGACCGCCAGCATCAGGGCGAACACGATGCTCATCGCGGCGGCGCGGCCGGCGTCGTTGTCCCGCAGTCCCTCCTCGACGATGAACCAGACCACCGTGCGGGTCTCCGTGCCCGGCGCGCCCTGCGTGATCAGGAAAGACTGGCCGAAGACGTTCGCCGAGGCGAGCACGGTCGTGGTGATCACGAAGAGCAGCACCGGGCGCAGCCCGGGGAGCGTGACGTGCCGGAACCGTTCCCAGGCGCTCGCGCCGTCCACCTTCGCCGCCTCGTACAGTTCCGGCGCGATGTCCTGCAGCCCGGCCAGGTAGATCACGGCGTTGAAGCCGGAGGTCCACCAGACGGTCACCCCGACCAGCGAGACCCAGGCCCACGGCACGTCCGTCACCCACGGGGTGTCGGAGGGCAGCCCGACCATGCCGGCGATCCGGTTGACCAGGCCCAGGTTGGCGTCGAGCAGGAAGCGCCAGAGCAGGCCGATCACCGCCACTCCCAGCACGTACGGCGCGAAGTAGATCGCCCGGAAGAAGGTCCGGCCGGGGAACGAGCGGTTGAGCAGCAGCGCCAGCCCGAGCGGCACGACCACCAGCAGCGGCACCGCGAAGACGGTGAAGATCGCCGTCGCCCGTACGCTCTGCCACCAGTCGCCGTAGACGGCCGACTCGCTGGAGAACAGCTCGGCGTAGTTGTCCAGCCCGACGAAGGGCCGGTTGGGCAACTGGAAGTCCCACTGGTGCACGCTGAGCCAGAGGCCGAGCAGGATCGGCAGCAGGCCGAAGACCCCGAACAGCAGCAGGTACGGGGCGAGGAAGAGGTACGGCGTCAGCCGCCCCGTCCGGCGCGCGGGGGCGCCCCGGCGGGTGGCGCCGGCCGCCGGGGGCGGCGCGCCGTCGCGCGCCGCCCCCGCCTCGATCACGTCCGCCACGGGAACTCAGCTCCCGTACTTCTTGCGGTTGTCCTCCAGCTGCTTGTTCGCCTTGGCCACCCCGTCGTCCAGCGCCTGCTTCGGCGACTTCTTGCCCAGGGCGGCCTCGTTGAACGAGTTGTAGAACGTCGTCATGACCTCGCCCAGGCCGGGGGCCGCCGGCGGGAAGGCCGCGTACTCCAGCTCGGGGGCGAGCGCGTTGACCTCGGCCAGCGCCTTGAAGTCGGCACTGTCGCGCACGGCCTTGCGGGCCGGGACCTGGCCGCCCTTGGCCCAGTCCAGGGAGTGCTGGCTGAGCCAGTTGATGAAGACCTTCGCCGCCGAGACCTTGTTGGCGTCGTTGGCCCGCTGCTTGACGATCGTGAAGTTGTGCGAGTTCGCCCAGGCGGCCGGCTGCGAGCCGATCTGCGGCAGGGGCGCGACGCCCCACTGGACGTCCGCGCTCTTCTTCAGGTCGTTGATCTGCCAGATGCCGTTCCAGTTGAAGGCGTTCTTGCCGCTCTTGAAGGCCAGGTAGTCGGCGTCCTGGCCGACGTTGGCCGGGGAGTGGCCCTGCTTGATCAGGTCGGTCAGCCAGGTGCACGCCTCGACGGCCTGGTCGGAGTTGAAGGTGGCCTTGGTGGCCTCGGCGTCGAAGACGCTGCCGCCCCACTGGTGCAGCAGCGAGTAGAACGTCATGCCGCCGGTGAACTGGAACGGGCTGACCCAGAAGCCCTGCACCCCGGACTTCTTCAGCTCGGTCAGCGCGGCGGTGTAGTCGTCCTTGGTGGTCGGCGGCTTGCTCGGGTCGAGCCCGGCCTTCTGCATGACCCCCTTGTTGTAGTAGAAGCCGAGGGGGTGCATGTCCAGCGGGATGCCGTAACGCTTGGAGTTGTAGAGCCCGCCCTTCCAGACGGTGGGGGCGAAGTCGCCCTCGGAGAGCTCCAGGGTCCTGGCGACGTCGTCCAGTTCGGTGATCACGCCGCGCGCGGCGAACGTGGCGAGCTGGTCCATGTGCATGACCGCGATGTCCGGACCGGCGCCGCTGGAGGCCGCGCCGGGGAGCTTGTTGTAGTAGTCCTCCCACTGGTACGTGGCGATCGAGACGGCGATGTTCTGGTGCTCGGTGTTGAACTGGGTCACCAGCGCCTTGAAGATCTCACCGTCGCCGCCGGTGAAGCCGTTCCACAGCTTCAGGTCCACCTTCGGGCCGGTGTAGTCCTTGCCGCCGTTGCCGGCCGCCGGGCCCGCGTCGTCGTCGCCACCGCCGCAACCGGCCAGGGTCAGCGAGGCCGCGGCGCCGAGCCCGAGGCCGAGGCCGAGCAGGCGCCGCCGGCTCATTTCGTTCTGCATCATGGGGATTTTGCTCCTTGGGGGACGGGATGAAGTGTGCCTGCTCAGGACCGGGGCGGTGTCAGCCACCGACGGGGGAGAAGCGCAGCACGTTCCAGGAGACGGCCGGAAGGCGCACGGAGCACCGGCCGCCGTCGATGGTGGGGTCGGGCAACTGCCGGGGCGTCACCCGGTCGGGCTCGGCCTCGGTGTTCGTCGCCGTCGGGTCGTCCCCGGCGGCGAGGCTCAGGTGGGCTCCACCGGACAGTCCTGGCAGGCCGCGCAGGTCGATGTCCAGGGGGAGGACGGTCTCGCCACGGTTGACCGCGAAGACGGTCAGCTCGCCGGTCTCCTCGTCGTGCACGGCGACCGTGTCGAGCACCGGGACCTCGCCGTACCGCTTCGTGACGTAGGTCGGGCCGACCGGCTCGGTGCGTAGCACGGTGCCCCGGGCGTGCCGGGCGGTGAGCGCGAACGGGTGGAAGATGCTCTGCCGCCAGGCCGGCCCGCCGGTGCGGGTGCGGATCGGGGCGATGACGTTGGCGAGCTGGGCCTGGCAGGCGACCCCGACCCGGTCGGCGTGCCGGAGCAGGGTGATCAGCAGGTCGCCGACCACCACGGCGTCGACGGCGGTGAAGTCGTCCTCGATCAGCGCCGGGGCCTCCACCCAGCCGCGCCGGTCCAGGTCGGCCTGCAGGCGGGACTGGTACCAGACGTTCCACTCGTCGAAGGAGATCTTGAGCTTCCGCCGGTGCCGCTGCTTGGCGGCCACGTGGTCGGCGGTGGCGACGACCTCGCGGATGAAGTTGTCCATGTCGACGGCGGAGGCGAGGATGCTGGCCCGGTCACCGTCGGACGGGTCGTAGTAGGTGTGCGCGGAGATGTAGTCGACGTGCTCGTAGGTGTGCTCCAGCACGGTCGCCTCCCAGGAGGCGAAGGTGGACATCGTCCGGTTGGAGCTGCCGCAGGCGACCAGGCTGATCGACGGGTCGATCATCTTCATGGCGCGGGCGGTCTCGGCGGCGAGCCGGCCGTACTCGTCGGCGGTCTTGTGGCCGACCTGCCACGGGCCGTCCAGCTCGTTGCCGAGGCACCAGAGCCGCACCCCGTAGGGATCCTCGGCGCCGTGCTTGCGGCGCAGGTCGGACAGCTGGGTCCCGCCCGGGTGGTTCGTGTACTCCAGCAGGTCGCAGGCCTCCTGCACGCCCCGGGTGCCGAGGTTGACGGCCATCATCGGCTCGACGCCCGCCTCGGCGGCCCAGGTCATGAACTCGTCGAGGCCGAAGGCGTTGGTCTCGACGGTCTTCCACGCCAGGTCGAGGCGGCGGGGGCGGTCACCGACCGGGCCGACGCCGTCCTCCCAGCGGTAGCCGGAGACGAAGTTGCCACCGGGGTAGCGGACCACCGACACGCCCATCTCCCGGGTCAGCTCCAGCACGTCGCCGCGCAGGCCGCGCGGGTCCGCGGTGGGGTGCCCCGGCTCGTAGACCCCGCCGTAGACGCAGCGGCCCATGTGCTCGACGAACGAGCCGAAGAGCCGCCGGTCGGCCGGTCCGACGACGAAGGCCGGGTCGATGGTGAGCTGCGCGGTCCGCAAGGGGGTGCCACCTTTCCTCGTTGCTGGTGCCGGGTGACCACGGTCACCTGGTGTTCATGGTTTGTACAACGTTGTAACCAACGTTGTAAAGAGCCCCCTACGAGGTAAAGTGCCCACCCATGAAGGGAGGCGGTGTGGTGCGGCACAGGCTCAAGGACGTGGCGGAACGGGCCGGCGTGTCGGTCAAGACCGTCTCCAACGTGGTCAACGGCTACGTGCACGTCCGGCCCGACACCCGCGCCCGGGTCGAGGAGGCCATCGCCGAGCTGAACTACCGGCCCAACCTCTCCGCCCGCAACCTCCGCAAGGGGCGCACCGGAGTGATCGCGTTCGCGGTCCCCGAGCTCGACATCCCCTACTTCGCCGAGCTGGCCCGGCACGTCGTCACGGCCGCGGCCGAGCTGGGCTGGACGGTGCTGATCGACCAGACCGGCGGCGGCCGCGAGCAGGAGCGCGTGGTCGCGTCGGGCATCACCGAGCACCTCATCGACGGGCTGATCTTCAGCCCGCTGGCGCTCACCGCCGAGGACCTCACCGGGCTCGCCGGCACCCCGATGGTGCTGCTCGGCGAGCGGGTCGACCACGGCCCCGCCGACCACGTGGGGATCGACAACGTGGGCGCCGCCCGGGAGATCACCGCCCACCTGGCCGGTCTCGGTCGTCGCCGGATCGCCGCCATCGGCTCGCAGCGCACTCCCGAGGGGGCCAGCGCACGGCTCCGGCTCGCCGGCTACACCGCCGCGCTCGCCGACGCCGGCCTCGCCTACGACGAGCGGCTGGTGGCGCCCGCGACGGCCTGGCACCGCGCGGACGGCGCCGCCGCGATGCGCGCCCTGCTGACCTCGGGCGTACGCCCCGACGCCGTCTTCTGCTTCAACGACACCCTGGCCCTGGGCGCGCTGCGCACCCTGCACGAGGCGGGCCTGCGGGTCCCCGGGGACGTGGCCGTGGCCGGCTTCGACGACATCGAGGACGGCCGCTTCTCCGTCCCCACCCTGAGCACCGTCGCGCCGGACAAGGAGCGCATCGCCCGGCTGGCGGTGGAGCTGCTCGCCGGCCGCATCGACGGCGACCGCACCGCCCCGCCGCGGGAACTCTCGGCCCCCTGGAACCTGGCCCCCCGCGAGAGCACCCTGGGCCGCTGACCCCTGCGCCGCCTCCGCCCCGCCCCTGCCCCGCCCCGGCCCCGCCTCCGCCCCGGCCCTGCCCCGCCCCGCCTCCGCCCCGTCGATCATGAGGTTGGCGGCGGTTCTGGAGATCGAGATCGCCGTCAACTTCATGATCGACGCTGGCAGGCGGGCAGGCGGGCAGGGGGCAGGGTGGGCAGGTGCGGGGGCGGGGCAGGGGGTCAGTCGAAGAAGCGGGCCAGGTGGGCGGGGGTGGGGCCGTCCGCGTCCGGGGGCAGCGGGGCGAGGTCGGCGAAGATCGACGAGCCGTCGCAGCCCACGTGCAGCGGATACCAGCGTGGGGTGCCCGGCGGTCGCTGCAGGCAAATGCCCTTGACCGTCTGCACGTCGAGCAGCCGGACGTGGGTCGGGTCGGCGACGGCGTTCACGTGCCGCCACCAGGGGCTCATCACGTGCAGCACGCCACCCGGCCGGAGCGCCCGGTGACACTCGTCGACCAGCGGCAGGAAGTCGATCAGGTGCTCCAGGATGTGCACCGCGAAGAAGACGTCCACCGAGTCGTCGGCCAACGGCAACGAGCCGGCGAGGTCCGCCACCGCGTCCACCCCCGGGGCCGGGAAGATGTCCAGCCCCAGGTTGCCCGGCCACTGCTTGGTGGCGCCGCAGCCCAGGTCGACCACCACCGGGTCGCGCCCGGCCACGCGTACCCGGCACCAGACGCCGAGCACCCCGGCGAGGCGGCCGACCCGGTCCCGGACCAGGCGCAGCTCGTCCTGCCCGGCGACCTCCCCGCCGAGGTGGGCCACCCCCCGGTCGAAGCGCACCTGCACCGCGAGGTCGCGCAGCCGGTCGTCGTGCCGGGCCTGGTCGGCCCACGCCTCGGCGAGAAATCCGTCGATCGCCCGCAGCCGCTCGGCCGAGGGCGGATGCTGTGCCAGCGCGACCATCCGGCCACCTCCCGCCGGCCGATACCCGGATCCCCGCCCGTTATGCCCGAGACGCCCGATCGGGCGGGTCAGCCGCCGATCGTCCGCCGGGGGCGCCCCCCGCGCATCCGCTGCCGGGGCGGCGGAGCGGCCGGCTTGGGCCGCTTGAGGTGGTAGCGGTGCAGCTCGTTGTTGCCGGGCAGGGACGGGTCCTCGCTCATCGCGACCAACTCCCAACCCTGGTCGCCGGCCCGGTTCAGGTGCGCCAGCGCGGTGTCGCCGTAGGGCGTCACGTCGACCATCGAGCCGTCCGGGCCGTACCAGACGAAGACGATCTCCCAGCCGACGTCGGTGGTGGCGGCCTGGCGGCGGCGGACCAGCAGCGCGTACTCCCACTTGAGCATGAGGTCATTCTCACCCGCCGCGAGCGGGTCGGCACGGATCAATCCTCGGCGATCCGCCCGGCGGTCACCCGCAGCCGCCGGTTGGTCGTCACGGCGTCGAGCATCCGCCGGTCGTGGGTGACCAGCAGCAGCGTGCCCGGGTAGCTGGCCAGCGCCGATTCCAGCTGCTCGATGGCGGGCAGGTCCAGGTGGTTCGTCGGCTCGTCCAGCACCAGCAGGTTCACCTCGCGCCCCTGCAGCAGCGCCAGCGCCGCCCGGGTCCGCTCGCCCGGCGACAGGGTCGCCGCCGGCCGCAGCACGTGCCCCGCGCGCAGGCCGAACTTGGCCAGCAGCGTGCGCGCGTCCGCCGGCGACAACTGCGGTACGGCTGCGCCGAACGCGTCGATCAGCGGCACGTCGCCGAGGAAGAGCCCCCGGGCCTGGTCCACCTCGCCGACCACCACGCCGGGGCCGAGCGCGGCGTGCCCGGAGTCGAGGGGGAGCCGGCCGAGCAGAGCGGCGAGCAGGGTGGACTTTCCGGAGCCGTTCGCCCCGGTCACCGCCACCTTGTCGGCCCAGTCGACCTGGAGGGTCACCGGGCCGAGGGTGAAGTCGCCCCGGCGTACGACGGCGTCGCGCAGCGAGGCCACCACGGCGCCGGCGCGGGGCGCGGCGGCGATCTCCATCCGCAGCTCCCACTCCTTGCGCGGCTCCTCGACCACCTCCAGCCGCTCGATCAGCCGCTCGGTCTGCTTGGCCTTGGCCGCCTGCTTCTCGGTGGCCTCGGCGCGGAACTTGCGGCCGATCTTGTCGTTGTCGGTGGCCTTGCGGCGGGCGTTCTTGACGCCCTTCTCCATCCACGACCGCTGGGTGCGGGCGCGCGCCTCCAGCCCGGCGCGGGTGTCGGCGTACTCCTCGTAGTCCTCGCGGGCGTGCCGGCGGGCCACCTCGCGTTCCTCCAGGTAGCCCGCGTAGCCGCCGCCGTAGTGTCGGACCTGCTGCTGGTGCAGGTCCAGCTCCAGCACGCGGGTCACCGTGCGGGCGAGGAACTCCCGGTCGTGGCTGACCAGCACCGTGCCGGCGCGCAGCCCGGTGACGAACTGCTCCAGCCGTTCCAGGCCGGCCAGGTCCAGGTCGTTGGTCGGCTCGTCGAGCAGGAAGACGTCGTAGCGGCTGAGCAGCAGCGAGGCCAGCCCGGCCCGGGCCGCCTGACCGCCCGAGAGCCCGGTCATCGGGTGTTCCAGGTCGACCGTGAGGCCCAGCTCGGCGGCCACCTGCTCGGCCCGTTCCTCCAGGTCAGCGCCGCCGAGGGCGAGCCAACGCTCCAGGGACTCGGCGTAGGCGTCGTCGGCGCCGGGCGCGCCGTCGGTGAGCGCCGTCGTCGCCGCGTCCAGCGCGGCCTGCGCGGCGGTGACCCCGGTGCGCCGGGCCAGGAAGTCCCGTACGGTCTCGCCGGGCCGCCGCTCGGGCTCCTGCGGCAGGTGCCCGACGCTCGCCGTGGGCGGGCTGAGCGTCACGCTGCCCGCCTCCACCGGCAACAACCCGGCGAGGGTACGCAGCAGCGTCGACTTGCCGGCCCCGTTCGGCCCGACCAGCCCCACCACGTCTCCCGGCGCCACCACCAGGTCCAGCCCGGCGAACAGCGCCCGGTCCCCGTGCCCCGCGGCCAGCCCCTTGACGATCATCGTCGCGCTCATCAGTGCCCGACCCTATCCCGCCCCGATCGCCCACCCGTGCTCCGCGCCCCGGCAGCCGCGCGGCACACTGCTCGGGTGGTGACCACTCTGGCGATCGACTGTGGCGGCGGCGGGATCAAGGCATCGGTGCTGGACGAGGCGGGCACGATGCGCGCCCAGCCGCTGCGGGTGCCCACCCCGTACCCCCTGCCGCCGGCGCTCTTCGTCAAGACGCTGCTGGACCTGGCCGGCCGGCTGCCCACGGCGGACCGGCTCACCGTCGGCCTGCCGGGCATGATCCGGCACGGGGTGGTGGTGGCCACCCCGCACTACGTGACCCGCTCCGGCCCCCGCTCGAAGGTCGACCCCGCCCTGGTCACCCAGTGGTCCGGGTTCGACGCGCGCACGGCGCTCGCCGAGGCGTTCGGGGTGCCGGCGCTGGTGCTCAACGACGCCGAGGTGCACGGGGCCGGGGTGGTCGCCGGGACCGGCTGCGAGCTGGTGCTGACTCTCGGCACCGGGCTGGGCAGCGCGCTCTTCGACGGCGGGGTGCTCGCCCCGCACCTGGAGCTGTCGCACGCCCCGGTGCGCTGGAACACCACCTACGACACGTACGTCGGCGAGCCGGAGCGGCGCCGGCTCGGGGACGCGTTCTGGTCCCGCCGCATCCGCCAGGTCGTGGACGGGCTGCGCCCGGTGTTCCGCTGGGACCGCCTCTACCTGGGCGGCGGCAACTCCCGGCTGATCCGCCCCGAGCAGCTCGCCCGGATGGGCGACGACGTGGTGGTGGTGCCCAACACCGCCGGCATCGTGGGTGGCGTCCGCGCCTGGGAGCTGGCCGCCGGCCGGCACGGCGCCGCCACCTGACCCCCGCCCGCGCGATTCCCGGCCGGGAACAGTCGCGGTACGGCGGATGTTGTGCCAGCGTCGGGACAGTGGCCCGACACGAGGGGGTGGACCGGATGGACCTTCTGGCCGAGTACCGGCGGGCGACCATGTTCTTCGAGGCCGGCGACCCGACCGGGGCGGCCCGGCTGCTCGAACCGATCGTGGCGGCCGAGCCCGGCAACGCCTCGGTACGCCAGCTGCTGGCCCGGGCGTACTTCCAGTCGGCCCAGCTCAACCGGGCCGAGGCGCAGCTGCGGGAGCTGATCGAGCGCGACCCCGCCGACCACTACGCCCACCACGTGCTGGGCCGCACGCTGGAGCGGCTCAACCGGCACGCCGACGCGCTGCGGCACCTGCGCATCGCGGCGGCCATGCACAGCGGCAACGACGACTACCGCGTCGCCCTGGACCGGGTGCAGACCCGGGTCGAGGGCAACCGCTGACGAAGCGGGCACACGTGGGCGGGGCAGCTCCACCGAGCTGCCCCGCCCACGTCGTCAGCACGGAACGCGCAACGCCAGGCGCCGGGGTGATCAGGACGCCATGGACCATAAAACTGCCGGGTAACGTCCATACGGTCCTGATCACCGGCATCGCGGTGGACGCCGCGGGACGCCTACCATCGGCGTCATGGGACGTGAGCTGCCGGCGGGTACGCGATGAAGCTGAAGCTGGACCTGCACGAGATCTTCAACAAGGGCCAGGACATCGACCGGGCCCTGCGCGGGATCATGGACGAGGCGGTGGCGAAGAAGGCCACCCTCGTCGAGATCATTCCCGGCAAGGGCTCCGGCCAGCTCAAGAAGCGGGTGCTGCGCTTCCTCGACCAGAAGGACGTCAAGCAGCTCTACCACCGCGTCGAGAAGGACTCGAAGAACTTCGGCCGCCTCTTCGTGCACTTCCGCTGGAAGTAGTAGCGACATGCCCCTGACCTGCATCGAAATGGTCGTTCGGGGCTCACTCACCCGCCCCTTGCCGCGTCTTGCGACAAGCGGGCCCAGATCGTCTGACCCAGCTTCCCGCCCTGGGCGGGGAAGGTGACCTCGACCTCCTTACGGCCGCCCTCGATGAGGGGATGCGTGACGACGGCGCGGCCGGGCCCTTCCTGTCGGACGTCGAGGGTGACCTTTCCCGTGGCGTCGGTCCGTCCGGAGGTGAGCCGCTCGTCACTCGACGTCAGCAGGACGACCTCCGCGTCGGGTACGCCAAGGTCGAAGCACTTCTGGCCGGTCTTCTCACAGACGGTCAGGCGAATGTCGAGCGTCACCCTGCCTGGGTCGTCGTTTCCCGCGCACCCGCCGAGACCCGGTCCCAGCACGGCGAGCAGTAGTGCGGCAGCGGAAATCGGGTGTCGACTTCTCATGCCAACCCAATCTAGAAGTGCTTCGACGGGACTCAGTTCGAGCCGGTCAGAGCGGATAGGTGCGGGCCACGGCCAGCATCTCCGAGCTGTGCGAGCCCACGATCCCCACGTCCGGTGGGCGCGGCCGGAAGCCGGGCAGGGCGTCCAGGCCGTCGCTGGCGTCCATCGCGCGCAGCGCCACCTGCCCGGCCTTCGGCGTCACGGTCAGCGTCACCTCGATCCCCTCCGGCGGCGGGGCGTGGAAGACCAGGCCGAAGCCCCACCGCCCCTCCCGGGCCTCCACCGGCACCGTGCGGCCGGCCACCTCGGCCCGCAGCACCGTCGCCGTCGCCGCGTCCACGTGCAGGGTGGTCAGCCGGACCTGGCGTTGCGGGACGAGCCGCAGGCGCAGGGTGCGCTCGGTGCCGGCGGTGGTGTCGGCGAGCACCTCCAGCTTGGGGGCGGGCAGGTCCGCCGCCTGCGCCGGGCCGGCGCGCAGCTCGGCGTCGCCCAGGCCGGGGAAGTCGGCGACCTCGGTGATCCCGTCGACGTAGCCGTCGGTCCAGGGCTGGGGGTCCTCCTCGTGGCTGAGCCAGCGGGCCTGACCGGTGCCGGCGTCGAGGGCGTACATCAGGTGGGTGGGCACGGGGTGCGCGGCGTCGAAGCGGTCGACGGCGAACCCGACCCCGGCGAGGACCACGGCCGCCAGCGCGGTCGCGGCGGCCGGCAGCGCGCCGAGGCGGCGCGCGCGCAGGGCGACCATCCCGCGCTGCCCGCCGGCCTCGGGGTGCAGCAGGTCGACCACCGGTAGCGCGGCCAGGCCGAGCAGCGCCGCGAACAGCGCCGCGACCCCGCCCATCGCCATGCCGAGCGCCGGGAAGAGCAGGACGACGGTGGGCAGCAGGATCACCACGGCCACCGCGGCGGCCAGGGTCGCCGCGACCACCGGCCACGGGCCGTCGATCCGCACGCCCAGCGCGACCAGCCCGGCCAGCGCGCCGGCCAGGGCCGGGAGCGTGGCCAGGTACGCCCCGCCGGGCACCAGCACGGCGAGCAGCACCCCGAGCACGGCCAGCCAGCCCAGCCCGCCGATGGCGAGCGCGGCCGGCCCGACCCGGCGGCGGGTGAGCGCGTACCAGGTGAACAGGACGGCGGCGGCGAGCGCCACCACGGCCAGCCGGTACCAGATCGGCCGGTACGGGTCGAGCAGCTCGGCGTAGCCGGGCCGCAGCGCGGTGACCGCCGCCCAGAGCAGCTGCGCGGCGAGCGGGGCGAGCACGATCGGCAGCAGCGCCAGCCCGAAGCCGGCGGCGAGCCGGCCGGTGGTGACGCGGCCCCGCCGCCGGGCGAGCCAGCCGAGGGCCGCCACGGCGGCGAGCGCCAGCAGCGCCAGGGGCAGCACCAGCCAGCCGGGGTAGCGGACCAGCCCGCCCGGGACCGGGAAGTAGGTGGCGTCGTGCCCGGAGTCCAGCGCGGCCAGGTCGACCCGGCCGAACTCGCGGGCGAGGCCGAGGGCGTTGTCGCCGTGGTGCTGGAGGCTTGCCCGGTCCATCGCGGCCGGGGTGTCCAGCGGGGTGTGGTAGATCGCCCCGCCGTCGATGTACGCCGAGTTCAGCCCGACGAAGTCGTTGTCGAGGAACGCGGTGAAGTCCGTGTCGTTGGGCAGCGCGCGGTAGATCTCCACGGCGAACGAGGTGCCCACGGGGTGCGGGGCGGCCCGACCGAAGGCGTCCACCAGGGCGGCGTTGTCCCTCGACGTCTCGAACATGATGACGGGGCCGGTGGAGCCGCGCGCCTCCAGGTTGAGCACCACGCCGCCGTCGGCGGCGAGCGGGTGGCCGGACGCGAACGCCGCCGCCCCGCACAGGCACGCCTCCTCGGCGTCGGTGAGCACGAAGACGATGTCGTTGCGCGGCCGGGGGCCGGCGGTCAGCGCGCGGGCCACCTCCAGGATGGCGGAGGTGCCCGCGGCGTCGTCGTTGCCGCCCGGCCCGGACTGCACCGAGTCGTAGTGCGCGACGAGGAAGACCTTCCCGGTGGGGGCGGTGCCGGGCAGCCGGGCCACCACGTTGCGTACCCGGGCCAGGGTGGCCCCGCCGGCCGCCCCGCTGAGCTGGCCGGCCTCGGGCGCGACGGTGTCCTGCACCTCGGTCTCCAGGCCGAGGCCGCGCAGCACGCCCTCGACGTGGGCGCGGACCTGGTCGTTCGCCGGGCTGCCCGCCACGTGCGTGCGCGCGGCGACGACCTCGACGTGCTCGTACGCCCGGGCGGCGCTGAACTCGCCCGGTGGCGCGTCGTTCGGGCGCGGCGCGGGGGCGCGCAGGTCGAGCAGGGCTCCGGCACCGACGGCGACGAGCGCGACGAGCGCCGCCGCGGCGGCGGCCGACCGGCGACGGGGTCGGGCCAGCGCGCGGTCGGCGGTGCGGGTGGGGGGTGCGCCCACGGGGTCTCCTCGGGAGGGGTCTCAGGTGGGCACCATCCTGCACCCCGGAGGCCGTCAACGGGACTCCCGGTGGCGGAACGACAGGCGCATCCGTCCGCTTTGCCCTGACCGCGCAGTGATCCGACCCATGCCCGCGCCTGCGGAGCCCGTCGTGTTGTGTGCGAACGTTGTGTAATACAGGATCAGCAGGGCACTCGGAAGGAGCCCGACATCACCAGCGATCTCCCGCGTCTCGCGGCGGTGACCCGGCCGTACCGGGGGACCGGCCTGGCCGGTTCCTCCGTCGTGCCGTATCCGCACGGCGGGATGGGACGTCATCCCAACCTGCCTCCCGGCGAGCGACTGCGGGTGCTGCTGGTCGAGGACGACGAGGGCGACGCCTTCCTGGTCAGCGAGCTGCTCGCCGAGACCAACTCGATGATCGACCTGCTGGTGGCGACCAGTCTCAGCGAGGCCCGCCAGCGCGTGATGGGCGTCGACTGCGTCCTGCTCGACCTGGGTCTGCCCGACGCGCAGGGCCTCGACGGGCTGCGTCAGGTGCTGGAGATGTCCAGCGGCGCCGCCGTCTGCGTGCTGACCGGCCGCTCCGACGAGCACCTCGGCATCGTCGCGGTCGCCGAGGGCGCCCAGGACTACCTGGTCAAGGGCCAGGTCGACGGGGTGCTGCTGACCCGGGCGCTGCGCTACGCCGTGGAGCGCAAACGGGCCGACGAGAACGCCCGGCGGCTGCGCGAGGTCGAGCTGCGCCAGGCCGAGTCGGCCCGCCTCGAACGGGGCCTGCTGCCCCAGCCGCTGATGACCACCGACGTGGTCGCGGTGCACACCTTCTACCGGCCCGGCCGGCACGCCGCGTTGATCGGCGGCGACTTCTACGATGTGGTGCAGACCCGGCCCGACCGGCTCGACCTGATCGTCGGCGACGTCTGCGGGCACGGCGTGGACGAGGCGGCCCTGGGCGTCGAGCTGCGGGTCGCCTGGCGGGCGCTGATCCTCGCCGGCGTGCCCGACGACGAGGTGCTCCCGGCGCTGGAGCAGGTGCTGATGAGCGAGCGCCGGCTGCAGGAGATCTTCGCGACCGTCGCCACCGTGCGGCTGCACCTCGACGCCAACCGGGCCACCGTCCGGCTGGCCGGGCACCCGCCGCCGCTGATGCTCGCCGGGGGCAGGGTGGTGCCGGTCCCGGCACCCGGCGGCCTGCTGCTCGGCGTACGACCCCGCCGGCCCGTGGCCTACGACCTGGAGTTCGACACCGATGACTGGTCCCTGTTGATGTACACCGACGGCCTCATCGAGGGCCGGATCGGCGAGGGCGACGAGCGCCTCGACGTGCCGGGCCTGGGTGGACTGCTCGCCGACCCGGCGACGCTCGCCGTGCCGCTGGCGGAGCTGCCGGCCTGGCTGGTCGGGCGCGCCGAGCAGCTCAACGGCGGTCCCTTCGCCGACGACGTCGCCATGCTCCTGGTCAGCCGGGGCGGCGGCCGATGACGCGCGTCGGCGACTGGACCCTGCGCCGGCGGGTCGTCACGCTGCTCACCGTCGTCGCCGTCCTGCTGATCGGCCTGGCCGCCGGCGAGGTGGCCCTGGCGGCGAAGAACCGGACGCACATCGACGCGATCCTGAACAAGACCGGGCCGCTGCGGGTGCAGGCGCAGGAGGTGCAGAACGCGCTGGTGGACCAGGAGACCGCGGTGCGCGGCTTCGCGGTCAGCGGCAACCCGGCCGACCTGGCGCCGTACGACGCCGGGCGCAAGCGGGAGCAGGACCTGGTCGACTCGATGCAGCGACTGCTCGGCGACTACCCGGAGATCCGCGTGGAACTCCTCGCGGTCGAGCAGCGGGCCGAGGAGTGGCGCCAGGCGGTGGCGGTGCCGGTGGTCACCACGACCCAGCAGCGCGGCACCGCCGCGGGACAGGCGCTGATCACCGACCAGGCCCGGGAGCGGTTCGAGAGGGTCCGCGGCGCGCTGGACAACCTCCAGCTCGAGATCTTCGAGGCCCGGCAGCAGAGCGCGCAGGACGTCCGGCGGACCAGCAACATGCTGGTCGTCCTGCTGATCGTCGCCGTCGCGGTGGTGATCATCGCCGGCAGCATGCTGCTGGTCTCCCTGGACAAGATGGTGATCCGGCCGCTGACCGGGCTCGCCGACCAGGTCCGGGAGGTCGCCGAGGGCGACTACCAGCACGGCATCGACGGCACCGGCCCGCCCGAGTTCGTCCGGCTCGCCGAGGACGTCGACGCGATGCGGCGCAAGATCGCCAAGGACCTGGCCGAGGTACGCGAGGCCCGGGAGCGGATCGAGTGGGTCAACAGCCAGCTCCAGAAGCAGGCCGAGGAACTCACCCGCTCCAACCGTGACCTGGAGCAGTTCGCGTACGTCGCCTCGCACGACCTGCAGGAGCCGCTGCGCAAGGTGGCGAGCTTCTGCCAGCTCCTGCAGCGCCGCTACGCGGGGCAGTTGGACGAGCGGGCCGACCAGTACATCGCGTTCGCGGTCGACGGCGCCCAGCGGATGCAGCGCCTGATCAACGACCTGCTCGCCTTCTCCCGGATCGGCCGGCTCACCACCGGCTTCACCGAGGTCGACCTCAACAAGATCATGGGCGACGTGGCCGGCCAGACCGAGGCGGCCCGGCAGTACGCCGACGCGGAGCTGACCTGGGACGAGCTGCCGGTCATCCGTGGCGAGGAGCCGTTGCTGACCAACCTGCTGGCCAACCTGGTGAGCAACTCGATCAAGTTCCGCCGCCCGGACGTGCCGCCCAGGGTGCACGTCTCGGCCCGCCTGGTGGACGACGAGTGGGAGATCAGCTGTCAGGACAACGGCATCGGGATCGAGCCGGAGTTCGCCGACAAGATCTTCGTCATCTTCCAGCGGCTGCACGCCAAGGACGCGTACCCGGGCACCGGGATCGGGCTGGCGATCGTCAAGAAGATCGTCGAGTACCACGGCGGCCGGGTCTGGGTGGACACCGACACCGAGGAGGGCACGGCGATCCGCTTCACCCTCCCGGCTCTGCCCGAGGACGTCGAGGCGGCGGCCGCGTCGACGGACGGTGCGGCCGACGGTCCGGCCGGCGGCGAGGCCGTGAGCGGGGACGGCGACGAGCCCGCCGCGGAGGCCGGTACGGGCACCCCGGCGCAGGCCGACCGGCGCACGGACGACACGGATGGCACGGACGGGCCCGACGAGGCGCCGGAAGGCGGTAGAACGGGTGACATGAGGGAGACGGTGGGATGACCGCGCCGGCGGACGGCAAGAGCCCGATCGAGGTCCTGCTGGTCGAGGACGATCCGGGTGACGTGTTGATGACCCAGGAGGCGTTCGAGGAGCACAAGCTCCGCAACCGGCTGACCGTCGTCTCCGACGGCGCCGAGGCGCTGGCCTACCTGCGGCGCGAGGGTCAGTACGCCGACGTGGTGCAGCCGGACCTGATCCTGCTGGACCTGAACCTGCCCCGTCGCGACGGGCGGGAGGTGCTGGAGGAGATCAAGAAGGACGAGCAGCTCTGCCGGATCCCGGTCGTGGTGCTGACGACCTCCCAGGCCGACGAGGACATCCTGCGCAGCTACCAGCTGCACGCCAACGCGTACGTGACGAAGCCGGTGGACTTCGAGCGCTTCATCTCGGTGGTCCGGCAGATCGACGAGTTCTTCGTCAGCGTGGTCAAGCTGCCGCCGCGTGGCTGACACCCTGCTCGACGACGTCGGTGGTCTGCTGCGCGAGACCGCCGACCAGGTCGTGCTTCCGCTGTTCCGCAAGCTCGACGACGCCGACATCAGCGAGAAGGCGCCCGGCGACCTCGTCACGGTCGCCGACCGCCGCGCCGAGGAGATGATCTCGACGGCCCTGCGCCGGCTGCGTCCCGGCTCGGTCGTGGTGGGCGAGGAGGCCGTCGCCGACGACCCGGCGCTGCTGGAGCACCTGCGCGGCTCCGGCGACGTCTGGCTGGTCGACCCCGTCGACGGCACCTCGAACTTCGCCGCCGGGCGCCGGCCGTTCGCCCTGATGGTGGCGCTGCTGACGGACGGGGAGCCGGCCGCCGCCTGGATCCTCGACCCGCTCGCCGGGACGCTGGCCGTCGCGCGGGCCGGCGAGGGGACCTGGCTCGACGGCCGACCGGTGCGCACCGACGAGGGCACGACGGAACTCCACGCGCTGCGCGGCGTCGCGATGTCCCACTTCCTGCCCCCGGCGTCGAGGGCGCGGGTCGAGGCGGGCGGCGGCCGGCTCGGTGAACTGCTCCCCGGGCAGCACTGCGCCGGGCGGGAATACCTGGACGTGCTCACCGGCGACCAGCAGTTCGTGCTCTTCTGGCGGACCCTGCCGTGGGACCACGCCCCGGGCAGCCTGCTGGTGCGGGCGGCGGGCGGGGTCGCCCGGCGCTTCGACGGCAACGACTACCGCCCGGCGGACGACGGCCACGGCCTCCTGGTGGCCGCGAGCGAGCAGGTCTGGGCGGACGTACGCGAGGCGCTGCTCGACGGATCGTGACGTCGGAAAGACCCTGCGTCGATGATCGACGGATCGGGCGTTCACGGGCCCGGTCGACCGCGCTCCGTCCGGTATCCTGACCGCCGGTCTCCGCCAGCAGGCCGCCGACCGGCGCCCGGCGGGGGCCGCCGCCGCGCCGTGCTGTCGTCCGGGGCCGGCGGCCGACGGAAGGATGCTTTCGTGCGCAGGACCTTGCCCGCCGGGCCTGACGGCCACTGCCCGCCGACCGCCGGTCGGCGTGCCCGCCGACCGCTGGTCGCCCTGCTCGTCGCCGCGACGATGCTCTTCGCCGGCGGTGCCGTGCCGGCGTACGCGGAACCCAACGAGGGCGGCACCAAGAAGCTCCGGGACGCCCTGGAGGCCACCGCCAAGGCCCACATCGAGGCCAAGGGGAAGCTGGACAACTCCAAGGCGCGGCAGAAGCAGATGGTCAAGCAGTTGGGCGCGCTGGAGGTCCGGCTGGTCGAGCTGACCGCACAGGTCGGCGAGGTGGCCGCCCAGTCCTATCGGCTGGGTCGGCTGACGCCCACGTCGATGCTGCTCGACAGCGTCTCGCCGGAGGCGTTCCTGGAGCGGGCGGCCAGCCTCGACCTGATGGCGCAGCGCGACGGCAGGCGGCTGCGCGACCTGACCGAGGCGCGCGAGCAGGCCCGGCAGGCCAAGGTCGCCATCGACACCGAGGTCCGCGAGCAGCAGAAGCAGCTCGCGGTGATGACGAAGAAGAAGAAGGAAGCCGAGGCGGCGCTCGCGGAGGTCAGCTCGGGCAGCAGCGGCGGCTTCAGCGGCGCCAGCTCATCCTCGGCGAAGCCGGCCCCCCGCAACTCGGACGGCTCCTGGCCGTCGGAGTCCTGCTCGGTGGACGACCCGACCACCTCCAGCTGCATCACCCCGCGCACGTACAACGCCCTCAAGCAGACCCAGGCGGCCGGCTACAAGCGGTACGTCTCCTGCTACCGCAGCGGCGGCTCCGGCGAGCACCCCAAGGGCCGGGCCTGCGACTTCTCAGCCGCCGCCGGCGGGTTCGAGGACAAGACCGCCACCGGCGGGGACAAGGCGTACGGGGACAGCCTCGCCGCCTGGCACGTGCGCAACGCCGGCCGACTGGGCGTGCTCTACGTGATCTGGTACCGGCAGATCTGGCACCCCGGCACGGGCTGGCGGGCGTACGGCGGCAGCGGCAGCCCCGCCGCCGACCACACGAACCATGTTCATCTCTCGATGTACTGACCCGGTGGCCCAGTTTTCCTGCGTACCATCGCGCGGGTGAGCTCCCCATCCTCCGACGTCACGGTCCCGCCGGCCCAGCCGACGGCGACGACCGCCCGGGCCCTGCCCAACGGCCTCGCCGCGTTCCTGGTCTTCTTCTCCAGCGGCGCCGTCCTGGTGCTGGAGACGGTCGCGCTACGGCTGGTCGGGCCGTACGTGGGGGTGACCCTCCAGGTGACCAGCTCGGTCATCGGGATCGCCCTGGCCGCCATCGCCTACGGCGCGTGGACGGGCGGCTGGCTGGCCGACCGGCGCAACCCGAGGGCCCTGCTGGCCCCGGCGCTGGTGCTGGCCGGCATCGCCACCGCGGTCACCCTGCCCGTCGTCAGGTACGCCGGCGAGGTGTTGCGCGGCGGGGCGGCCTCGGCGATCCTGCTGCTCGTCGCGCTCGCCGTCTTCGTGCCGGCGGCCCTGCTCGCCGCGGTCACCCCGCTGGTGGTCAAGCTCCAGCTCGCCGACCTGCGGCGCACCGGCCAGGTGGTCGGCCGGCTCTCCGGCATCGGCACGCTGGGCGGGATCACGGCCACCCTGGGCACCGGGTTCGTGCTGGTGGCCGCGCTGCCCAGCACGGTCATCCTGTTCGCCCTGGCGGCCTCGCTCGGGCTCACCGGGCTCGGCCTCGGGGTGTGGCTGCGCCGCCAGGACGCCGCGGGGCTGCCCGGCCCCGCCCGCGCCAAGGCCGCGCTGGCGGTGCTCGGCCTCGTCGGCGCCGGGCTGACCACGGTCGCCCCGAACCCGTGCGACATCGAGACCGCCTACCACTGCGCCAGCGTCGAGGCCGACCCCGCCCGGGACTCCGGCCGCACCCTGCTGCTCAACTCCGCCCAGCACTCGTACGTGGACCTCGCCGACCCCACCCACCTGGAGTACGCGTACACCCGGTGGATCGGGGCGGTGGCCGACGTCATCGCCCCGAAGGGGCAGCGGCTCGACGCGCTGCACCTGGGCGGGGGCGGGTTCACCGTGCCCCGCTACCTGACCGCCACCCGCCCGGGCACCGACAACGTCGTGTTCGAGATCGACGGCGGGCTGGTGGAGCTGGGCGAGCGGCAGCTCGGCGTACGCCAGGGGCCGGACCTGCGGGCGGTGGTGGGCGACGCCCGGATGCTGGTCGCCGGGGAGGCCACCGACAGCCGTGACCTGGTGGTCGGTGACGCGTTCGGGCACCTGGTGGTGCCCTGGCACCTGGCCACCCGGGAGATGGCCGCCGAGGTCCGCCGGGTGGCCCGCCCCGGCGGCGTCTATGTGCAGAACGTCATCGACTACCCGCCGCTGCGCTTCATCCGCAGCGAACTGGCCACCGTCGCCGCCGAGTTCCGGCACGTCGCGCTGATCGCCCCGGCGGCGGCGCTCGCCGGACGCGAGGGCTCGAACTTCCTGATCGTCGCCTCCGACGCCCCGCTGCCGCTGGAGGCGGTCCGCGCCCGGCTGGCCGAGCTGCGGGAGGACGCCAACCTGCTGGCGGGCGCCGACCTCACCGCGTTCGTCGGGCAGGCGTTGGTGCTGACCGACGACTACGCGCCCGTGGACCAGCTCCTCGCCACCGCCTGAACGGGTGAATCGCTGACCGATTCCGACCCTTGAGGTGTAGCCGGGTCGGTCCGGGGCAACAACGACCCCCATGGGTGGAGCGAACCGGGACGGCGCACAACTGCTGGGTGAGCGGTACCGGCTGATCGAGCAGCTCGGGGCGGGCGGCATGTCCGTCGTCTGGCGCGGCTACGACGAGGTGCTCGGCCGCCAGGTGGCGGTCAAGGTGCTCGCGTCGCGGCTGGCGGCCGACCGCGCGTTCCGGCACCGCATCCGGATCGAGGCGCAGGCCGCGGCCCGGCTGTGCCACCCCAACATCACCAACGTCTACGACTACGGCGAGTCCGAGCAGGTCGGCCTGACCGTGCCGTACGTCGTCATGGAGCTGGTCGACGGGGAGTCGCTGACCGGCCGGCTGCGCCGGGGCAGCCTGCCCTGGCGGGAGGCGGTGACGATCGGCGCGGAGGTCACCTCGGCGCTCGCCACCGCGCACGGCCGCGGCGTGGTGCACCGCGACGTCACCCCCGGCAACGTCATGCTGACCGCGACCGGCGTGAAGGTGGTCGACTTCGGCATCTCCGCGCTGGTGGGCGAGAAGGAGAAGGGGCCGGACGGCGCCCTGCTCGGCACGCCCGCGTACCTCGCGCCGGAGCGGCTCGACAACGGTCAGGTCTCCCCGGCCACCGACGTGTACGCGGTCGGCCTGCTGCTCTACCGGATGCTCACCGGCCGGCTGCCGTGGCAGGCGAGCACCACCACGCAGATGCTGCGCGCCCACATGTACAACGAGCCGGAGCCGATGCCGCCGGTGCCGGGACTGCCCGACGAGGTGCGCGAGCTGGTGAGCCGCTGCCTGGCCAAGCGCCCGGGGGACCGGCCCGCCACCACCGAGGTCGCGCGGACGCTCGCCGAGGCGGCCGGCATGGTCGCCGCGGTGCCGGTCTCCCCGGCGGCGGGGCCCGTGGACGAGGCCGCGCTGGCCGCCGCCGGCACCACGATCCTGCCCTGGTCCGCCGCGACCGACGCGCTGCCGTTCTCCCGTACGCGCAACCGGCGCGCGGCGACCCGACGTCGGCGCATCGAGGCGGGGGTGGCCGCCGCCGGGCTGGTGGCGGTGACGGCGGGGCTGTGGGGTTTCACCTCCCGCAGCCCGGCCAGCGGAGGCATCGACCAGCCGACCGAGGCGCGGATGGGCGCCCAGGCGCCGGCGCCGCCGCCCTGCCGGGTCGCGTACGCGTTGCGCACCGACTCGGGCAAGGACTTCGCCGCCGAGCTGACCCTGACCAACACCGGCACGCGGGAGCTGCGCGACTGGCGGCTGAGCTTCAGCTTCCCCGGCGAGCAGACGGTGACGAAGGCGACGCCCGTCCCGGTGCGTCAGCAGGGGCGCGCGGTGGTCGTGGAGCCCGCCCCGCAGCGCGCCGTGCTGGCCCCCGGCGCGTCGGAGAAGCTCACCCTGACCGGCCGTCACACCGGCGTCAACCCGCTGCCGCTGGAGTTCCGCCTCGGCGACGGGACCTGCACGGCGCAGGTCTCCGGGGTGGCCGGCGCGGCGCCCGGCGTCGCGCCCACCAAGGCGCCGGCGAAGGCGCCGGCCAAGACACCGACGAAGAAGGCCGGCACGTCCGCCGGCAACTCCGGCGGGAGTTCGGGCGGCAACTCCGGCGGGTCGAAGGCCAAGTCCGACAACTCCGGCAAGGGCAAGGGGTCGGGTGGTGGAAAAAAAGTAAGTCAGGAAACGGAAAAGGAAAGGGACACGGAAAGGGACGAGGACGATGACTGAGCCCGACGTGGTCAGCTGAGTTCCGCGAACCGTTGCACCTGAGCGATGTCCCCCTCGACGATCAGCATGCTGCCGGGGGCGATCACGGTGGCGTCCGTGGCGTACCGGAAGCGTTCCCCGGGCAGCTTGACGCCCACCACCCGCACCCCGTAGCGCTCGGTGGGGGTCAGCTCCCCGAGCGGCCGGCCGAGCATCGTCTCCGGGGTGCACACCTTGGCGATGGCGAAGTCGTCGCCGAACTCGATGAAGTCGAGCATCCTGCTGACGATCAGGTGGGCCACCCGCTCCCCGGTCTCCGCCTCGGGAAAGATCACGTGGTGCGCGCCGACCGAGTCCAGGATCTTGGCGTGCTTCGTCGAGGTGGCCCGGGCCCAGATCTGTGGTACGCCCAGGTCGGCCAGTGCCAGCACCGTCAGCACGCTGGCCTCCACCGAGGCGCCGATGGCGACCACCGCCCGGCCGAAGTCCGCCACGCCGAGCTGGCGCAGCGAACCCTCCTCGGTGGCGTCGGCCTGCACGACGCGGTCTAGCTGCGCCGACCAGCGCTGCACCTGCTCCGGGTTGCGGTCGATGGCCAGCACCTCGTGGTTCAGCGCGGTCAGGGCGCCGGACAGGTGGCACCCGAACCGGCCCAGCCCGACCACCACGACGCTGCGCTCGTCCGTCTTCCTTCTAGCCGACAACGGGTTGCTCCTCCGGGTAGCGGTACAGCCGCTTTCGGGTGTTCAGGGCGATCGCAGATCCGAGGGTCAGCGGCCCGATGCGGCCGACGAACATGAGGACGATCAGGGCGAACTGGCCGTTCTCCGGCAGGGACGCGGCCACCCCGACGCTGAGGCCGGTGGTGGTGAACGCCGAGGTGACCTCGAACAGTGCGGCGTAGAGGGGGACACCCTCGGTCAGGAAGATCAGCGACATCGTGCCGGCGGCCAGCAGCGCGACGCTGAGCAGCGCGACGGTGATGGCCTGCCGCTGGCTGGCGGTGGCCACCCGACGGTGCCCGACCGTGACGTCCGGCTCGCCCCGCAACTCCGCCCAGATGACGAAGGCCAGCAGGAAGAAGGTGGCCACCTTGATCCCGCCGGCCGTGCTGGCGCTCCCGCCGCCGATGAACATCAGCGCGATGAACAGTGGGTAGGTCTCCTCCTCCAGGCCGTCCACGGCCACCACGTTGAAACCGCCGGTGCGGACGAACGCGTTCTGGGCGAACGCCACCAGGAACTTCTCGGGCCAGGCGTGGATGCCCAGGGTGCGCGGGTTGCCCCACTCGATGACCAGCAGGCCGAGGAAGCCCACCGCCAGCAGAGCCAGGCTGCCCCAGACGGTCAGCTTGGTGGCGACCGCCCACCGGGTCGGCTGCCGCCACTCCCGGAACGCCTCGAACAGCGCCGGGAAGCCCAGCCCGCCGACGATGGCGCCGAACGAGAGCGGCATGGTGACCCAGGCGTCGGTGGAGAAGGCGACGAGGCTGTCCGTGTAGAGGGCGAACCCGCCGTTGTTGAAGGCCTGGACGGCGTGGAAGACGCTGCCCCAGAGGGCCCGGCCGAACGGGTAGTCGTAGGTGAGCCACAGCCGGGCGGTCAGGATCGCGGTCATGACCGCCTCACAGGCCAGCGCGAGGCCGGCGATGTGCAGCAGCAGCCGGCGTACGTCGCCGATGCCGAACTCGGCCGTCTCGGCCTGCACCAGCAGCCGGCTGCGCAGCCCCAGCCGCCGGGCCACCACGAGGATCACCAGGGTCGCCCCGGTGACGATGCCGAGACCGCCGACCTGGGTGAGCACGGTGATCATCGCGAGGCCGAACTCGTTCCAGTAGCTCGGGGTGTCGACGATCGACATCCCGGTCACCGAGACCGCCGAGGTGGCGGTGAACAGCGCGGTCAGGAACGGGGTGTGCCGGTGCTCGCTGGTGGCCCAGGGCAGCATCAGCAGCCCGGTGCCGACCATGATCGTCACCAGGAAGCCGAGCGGCACCAGCCGTACGGGATGACGAAGGAGCCGGCGCACCAGACAATCTTCCTTTTTCGATGCGAGCCGGGTGCGGGAATCGGCATCCCGAGGGTTCACCCGCCGGTCAGACGCCGACCAACTCGCCGTCGTCGCGGGCCTGTGTGCTGAGGCGGATCCCCCGACGACAAGGAGACGACGTTGCGACGTACCCTTTGCGCCCTCGGCCTGGCCGGCGCCCTGCTCGCGGTGGCCGCGGCCGTGCCCGCGGTGACGGCCTCGGCCGCCCCGGCGCCCGCCGCCGAACGCGTCCGGGCGACGGACCGACCCCTCGTGATCGCCCACCGCGGCGCCAGCGGCTACCGGCCGGAGCACACCCTGGAGGCCTACCGGCTGGCGATCCGGCAGGGCGCGGACTACATCGAGCCGGACCTGGTCGCCACCCGCGACGGTGCGCTGGTCGCGCGGCACGAGAACGAGATCAGCGGTACGACCGACGTGGCCGCCCGCCCCGAGTTCGCCGCCCGCAGGGCCACGAAGACCATCGACGGGGTCGCCGTCACCGGCTGGTTCACCGAGGACTTCACCCTCGCGGAACTGCGGACCCTGCGGGCCAAGGAGCGGCTGCCGAAGGTGCGCGTCGCCAACACCGCCTTCGACGGCCGGTTCCAGGTGCCCACCCTCCAGGAGGTCGTCGACCTGGCCCGAGCCGAGGGGCGGGCCCGGGGTAGGACGATCGGGATCTACCCGGAGACCAAGCACCCGAGCTACTTCGCGTCCATCGGGCTGCCGCTGGAGGAGCCGCTGGTCGAGGTGCTGCGGCGCAACGGGCTGACCCGCCGCAACTCCCCGGTGGTCATCCAGTCGTTCGAGACGGCGAACCTGCGCAAGCTGGACCGGATGACCGACGTCCGGCTCGCGCAGCTCCTCGACGCCACCGGCCGCCCGTACGACTTCACCGTCGCCGGCGACGCCCGCACCTACCAGGACCTGGCGAAGCCGGCCGGCCTGAAGTGGATCGCCTCGTACGCCGACGGCGTCGGCGCGAACAAGACCCTGATCGTGCCGCGGGACGCCGCCGGCAGGCTGCTCGCCCCGACCACTCTGGTCCGGGACGCGCACCGGGAGCGGCTGATCGTGCACGCCTGGACGTTCCGGGCGGAGAACCAGTTCCTGCCGGCCGATCTGCGCATCGGCGCCGACCCGAACGCCCGCGGCGACATCCAGGCCGAGTACGAGATCTTCCTCGCCCTCGGCCTCGACGGCGTCTTCACCGACCACCCGGACACCGCCGTCGCTGCCCGGGAGGGTCTCGCCCGGCGCTGACGCCCTGGCCGCCCGTCCGCCGCCCGCCCGCGTCGCGCCTGTCGAGCTGATGTCGCAGGCGATTCAGCGGGGACGGGCGGACGCGCGGACGCCGTCGAGCGGCCTCCGACGACGTCCCGGCACGACGGGGGGCGGTTCCCCGCGGAACCGCCCCCCGTCACCCAAGTCATTCGCACGACGCTGTCGGCAGCGTGTGCCCGCCGGCTCAGCCGGTCGTGTTCCGTCTGCGGTGCGCGACGAGGAAGAAGGCCCCGACCGCGACGGCGACCAGGCCGAGCGCGGTGATCGGGAGCAGGGTGCCGGTGCCCGAGACGCCGGTGATGGGCAGTTCGCTCTTGGTCGGCGAGGCCGTCGGGCGGCCGGTCGGGGTGCGGGTCGGGGTGGTTGTCGGGGTGGCCGTCGGAGTGGCGGTCGGGGTGGCTGTCGGAGTGCCGGTCGGGCTGCCGGTCGGGCTGGGGCTCGCCGCGCAGGCGTGCGTGAGCACGAACTGCAACCCCGGCTCCGGCTCGCCGGTGACCACCGCGGTGGCGCTGACGAGCGTCCACCCCTCGGGCACGATCACCCAGGCCTTGCTGGTGCCCTGCCGCACGATCGCGCTGTCGTCGGCGTCGGGGATCGTGACCGTGGCGGTGCCGTCGTTCGGGATGCTGAACGTGGCGGTCACGGAGACGAAGTCACGCTCGACGTCGGGGAGGTTGAAGACCCAGACGTCGCGGTCCTCGTACGGCCCACCGCCCAGCGCCGGGTCGCACCCCTGCGGGGCCTCGGCCGCCGTGGTCGGCACGTTGCCCGGGTTGATGCTGATCGTCGTCGTTCCTGGCTGCGGTTGCGGCTGCGCCTGTGCGGTCCCGGCGGCTCCGAGGAGCACTGCGCCGGCCGCCGCCCCCACGGCGACCAGCCGGGCGAGTCGAACTCTCACTTTCATCCCCCATGCGAGTTTCATGCGGTTAATGGGCTTTCTGATCGAGGCTAAGGCACCGATTTTCGCCTAATCATCCCTTTCACGATATTCGGAAGGCTCGTCCTTCGCGGTGTCCGGGCCCGACACATGAGGGGTTCAGCCGATGGCGGGGGCCGCCACCGGCTTCCCGCGCTCCCCGCGCCGCGTGCCGGCCGCTGGTAGCGGGGGCCACCCGGCTCCGGTTACTTGTGTGTTTCGGCCACATAGCCCGTGGGTGACGTCACTTCTAGCGTGGGCCGTCATATGAGTTCCCCACCTCCGAGTCCTCACGTGGAGTCGCAATGACGGTCCGGACGACGCGGCGGATGTTCCTCTCCGCCGCCACGATGATGGCCGCGGCGCTCGCCGCCACGGCCTGTGGTAGCCCGCAGGACACCGCCTCCGGCGGCGGTGACGGCGCCGCCCCGGTGAAGGTTGGCCTGGTCTACTCCCAGTCGGGAGCGCTCGCCAGCTACGGCAAGCAGTACATCGAGGGCTTCAGGGCCGGCCTCGACTTCGCCACCAAGGGCACCAACAAGGTGGGCGACCGGGCCGTCGAGGTGACCGAGGTCGACGACGCGGGTGACCCGGCGAAGGCGGTCTCCGCGGCCAAGGACCTGATCGGCAAGGGCAACAAGATCATCGCGGGCTCGACGGCCTCCGGCGTGGCCCTCCAGGTCGCCCCGATCGCCGCGCAGAACAAGGTCCTCTTCATCTCGGGACCCGCCGCCACCGACGCGGTGACCGGCGCCAACAAGTACACGTTCCGCTCCGGGCGGCAGTCGTACCAGGACGTGGTCACCGCGAAGTCGTTCATCGGCGACCCGGCCGGCAAGAAGGTCGTGGTGTTCGCCCAGGACGGCGCCTTCGGCGACGCCAACGAGGCGGCCGTGAAGGCCGTCATCGGCGGCGCGGGGGCGGCCGTCAGCAGCGTCCGGGCACCGGCCAGCGCCACCGAGTTCACCCCGTTCGCCAGCCAGATCAAGTCCGCCAAGCCGGACCTGCTCTTCGTCGCCTGGGCCGGCACCACCGCCCCCGCGATGTGGCAGACGCTCGACCAGCAGGGCGTGCTCTCCTCCACCACGGTCGTCACCGGCCTGGACATCCGCGCCTCGTGGCCGACCTTCGGCGCCGCCGGCGCCAAGATCTCCTTCCTGTCGCACTACTTCGACGGGGCCTCGGACAACGAGGCCGTGCAGGCGCTGAAGGCCAAGGTCGGCACCGTCGACCTGTTCCACCCGGACGGCTTCGCCGCCGCGCAGATGGTCGTCCGCGCCATCTCCGAGGGCGGCGACGACGTCGAGAAGATGGTCAAGGCCCTGGAGGGCTGGAGCTTCGACGGGGTCAAGGGCAAGATGACCATCCGCGCCGAGGACCACGCGCTGCTCCAGCCGATGTTCCAGGCCAAGCTGACCGGCAGCGGCACCGCGTTCACGGCCGCCGCCCAGAAGGCGCTGACCGGGGACGAGTCCGCACCGCCGGCCGTGGCGATGAAGGGCTGACACCGGATGCTCGCCACCCGCGGTCTGACCTGGCGGATCGGTGAGGTCGCCATCGTCGACGGCGTCCACCTCGACCTGGCGCCCGGGGAGTTCCTCGGCGTCATCGGGCCCAACGGCGCCGGCAAGACCTCACTGTTCAACCTGATCACCGGTGTGCGCCGGGCCACGGAAGGTCGGATCACCCTCGACGGGCAGGACATCGGCTCCCTGCCGCCGCACAAGCGGGCCCGTCTCGGCCTCGGCCGTACCTTCCAGGCATCCTCGGTCTTCTCCTCGCTCAGCGTGCGGGAGAACGTCCGGCTCGCCGTGCAGGCGCACCGCGGGGGCTCGATGAAGCTGTGGCGGCGGGCGGCGGCCGACCGGGAGGTCGCCGCCGCCGCCGACGCGGCGCTCGACCGCGTCGGCCTCGCCCACCGGGGTACGGCGCTGGCCGGCACCCTCGCCCACGGCGAGAAGCGGAAGCTGGAGATCGCCCTGCTGCTCGCCGGGGAGCCCCGGGTCATGCTGCTCGACGAGCCCATGGCCGGGGTCAGCGCCGAGGACGTGCCCGAGCTGGTCTCGGTGATCCGCTCGCTCACCGGCGACAGCGGCCGGTCGGTGCTGATGGTCGAGCACCACATGGACGTCATCCTGGAGCTGGCCGACCGGATCGCCGTGATGCACCACGGCGCGCTGCTGGCCTGCGACACCCCGGAGACGGTGATGGCCAACCCCACCGTGCAAGAGGCCTACCTGGGGGAGGCCCTGTGAGCGCGAGGAACGAGCCGGGTTTGCGAGTCCCGCAGTCGCGAACGAAGGGCGGCTCATGATGGAACCCATCCTCAGCGTGGAGGACCTGTCGGTCCGCATCGCCGGGCTGCACATCCTCCAGGGGGTGTCCTTCACGGTCGCCCCGACCGGCGTCACCGTCCTGCTCGGGCGCAACGGCGTCGGCAAGACGACCACCCTGCGCGCGATCGTCGGCCTCACCCCGCCCGCCGGCGAGGTGCGCGGCGCCGTGCGGATGGGCGCCCAGAGCCTGCTGGCCCGGCCGACCCACCGGCTGGTCCGCGGCGGGCTGGGCTACGTGCCGGAGGACCGGTGCGTCTTCGCCGGGCTCACCGTCGCGGAGAACCTCCGGCTCGCCGAGCGGCGGGGCAGCACCCCGGCGTACGACAAGGTCTTCGCGCTCTTCCCGGAGCTGGACCGGCGCGGACGGCAACGGGCCGGCTCGCTCTCCGGCGGGCAGCAGCAGATGCTCGCCATCGGCCGCGTGCTGCTCAACGACAACCGGCTGCTGCTGGTCGACGAGCCGACCAAGGGGCTCGCGCCGAAGGTGGTGACCGAGGTGGCCGAGGTGCTGGAACGGGTCGCCGAGTCCGTGCCGGTGCTGCTGGTCGAGCAGAACCTGGCCGTGGTCCGGCGGCTCGCCCGCGACGCGGTCGTGCTGGCCGCCGGCCAGGTCGCCTGGACCGGCGACGCGCAGGAACTGCTGCTGGAGACCGCCCTGACGAAGTCGCTGCTGGGCGTCGGCTCGGCGGAGGGACATCACCCCGCCGGTACGCCGGCCGCCGCGCGGAAGGACCGGCCCTGATGGACACCGTCATCCTGTTGGCGCTCACCGGGCTGGGCCTGGCGGCGCTCTACTTCCTGGTCGCCAGCGGACTCTCCCTGGTCTTCGGCCTGGCCGACGTGCTCAACTTCGCCCACGGCGTCTTCCTCGGCGTCGGCGCGTACGGGACCTGGTGGGCGGCGCACAACCTGCCCGGCGCCGGGTCGGACGGCTTCGGCTTCGTGGTGGCGGTCGCCTTCGGGGTGGCCGCCGGCACGCTGGTGGCGGTGCTGGTCGAGCTGGTGCTGATCCGGCCGCTCTACTCCCGCACCATCGAGCAGGTGCTGGTCACCGTCGGCCTCTCGCTGGCCGGCGTGGCGCTGCTGCAGGCGAGCTGGGGCGCGGACGCCCGGCCGTTCCCGCGCCCCGAGTGGACCCGGCAGGTCACCGGAATCCTCGGCGCCAACGTGCCCAACGGCGGTTTGCTGCTGATCATCGCCGCGGTACTGGTGCTCGGCGCGATCCTGGCCTTCCTCCGCTGGACCCGCTACGGCCTGATCATCCGGGCCGGCGTGGAGAACCGGGAGATGGTCACGGCCCTCGGCATCGACGTGCGCAAGGCGTTCACCCTCGTGTTCGCCATCGGCGGGGCGGCGGCGGCGCTGGCCGGCGCGCTCGGCGGCGTCTACTTCGGCACCGTCTCACCCGGCCAGGGCGGCTCGCTGCTGATCTTCGCGTTCATCGTGGTGGTCATCGGCGGGATGGGCTCGGTGACCGGGTCCGCGTACGCGGCGGTCGCCGTCGGCCTGACCCAACAGTTCGTCAACTACTACGGCACCTCCGGGCTCGGCGACATCTGCGTGGTCGCGCTGCTGGCCGTGGTGCTGCTGCTGCGCCCGCAGGGCATCGCCGGAAAGGTGGCAACGGCATGACCGAGGTCAAGAGCCCCGAGGTCCCGGCGCCGCCGGCCGCCGTGCCCGACGAGCTGACGCCGGGGCGCCGACGCTGGCACGGGCTGCGCCCGTACCTGCCGCTGGTCGCGCTGCTGGTCGCGCTGATCCTGCCCTACTCCACGCTGCACCTGCCGGGCGTCTTCGAAGGGGCGCTCAACTCCCCGGGCACCCTGCAACTGCTCGCCGTCTGCCTGGTCTTCGGCGGCCTGGCCGCCGGGTACGACCTGCTCTTCGGGCGCACCGGGATGCTCTCCTTCGGGCACGCCCTCTACTTCGCCGCCGGCGTGTACGGCACCGACATCCTCGTCACCAAGGCGGGACTGCCGCTGTGGCAGGCGGGGCTGCTCGCGATCACCGGCGGCACGATCCTCGCCGCGCTGCTCGGGGCGGTGGCGCTGCGTACCGTCGGCATCGCGTTCGCCATGGTGACGCTCGCCTTCGCCCAGGTCGGGGCGATCCTGGTGGCCCGCGACTTCGGCGGGCTCACCGGCGGCGAGGAGGGGCTGCCGCTGGACGTGTCCGGGCTGCCGCAGGGGCTGGTCGGGGTCACCAACACCGTCAACCTCTACTGGCTGGCGCTGGCGTACCTGGTCGTGGTGGTCCTCGTGGTGCACCGAGTCTCCGGCTCGCCGACCGGGCGGGTGCTCGCCGGCCTGCGCGACGACGAGCGGCGGATCGGGGTACTGGGGCTCGACCCGTACCGGTTCAAGCTGGTGGCGTTCACCCTGGCCGGCGGGCTCGCGGCGGCCGGCGGCGCGGTCTACGTCCTGATCGTCGGCGGCGCCTCGCCGCACATCACCTCCTCCGAGTGGACCCTGGCGCTGCTGGTCATGGTCGTGCTCGGCGGGCCGGGCACCCGGTGGGGCCCGGTGATCGGCGGCATCCTCTACATGTACCTGGACCACCGGCTGGTCGCGTTCGGCACGTCCGACGCGGTGGAGGCCCTGCCGGCGTTCCTGCGCAACCCGCTGTCCCAGCCGCTCTTCGTGCTCGGCACGGTCTTCATCCTGGCCGTCTACTTCTTCCCCGGCGGCCTGGCCAGCCTCGCCCCGCGCCTGGCGCTCCTGCGGCACTCCCTGCGCACCCCGTCCCGCCGCCCCTGACGGCGCGGGCCCCGGCCCCGCCGATGACGACGTCGCCGCCCACCGCGGCAGCTCGTCGTCGGCGGGGCCTCCGCGTGGCGGGGGACCGACGGCCGCAGGCGTCGACCGAGTACCGACCGTCCGTGGGCGGGTGCGCCTCCGCGTCACGACGGGTCCGGGCCTCCGCACGACCAGCCTGGTCGAGGCGGTCTGGGCGGTGGTGTCCCGCGAGCCGGCCTGACTCCTGCCGGCTCAGCCCCGGTCGTCCGGCGGGGACGTCCGAGGTAGCTGGTAGAAATGCCGGATGAGTCAGGATCGGACGGCGGTACGGGAGCGGGCCGAGGCGGTGCTGCGGCGGCTGGCCGGCGAGCACGCCCGGCTCCGGGAGGACCAGTGGCGGGCGATCGAGGCGCTGGTGGTCGACCGCCGTCGGGTGCTCTGCGTGCAGCGCACCGGGTGGGGCAAGTCGGCGGTCTACTTCGTGGCCACCGCCCTGCTGCGCGAGCGCGACCAGGGCGGTGCCGCCGCACCGCTACCCGAGAGCGACCAGGGCGGTGCCGCCGGGCCGACCGTGATCGTCTCGCCGCTGCTGGCGCTCATGCGCAACCAGGTCGAGTCGGCGGCCCGGGCCGGCATCCGGGCCCGCACCATCAACTCCGCCAACCTCGACGAGTGGGACGAGATCACCGCCGAGATCCACGGCGGCGGGGTGGACGTGCTGCTGATCAGCCCGGAGCGGCTCAACAATCCGGACTTCCGGGACACCGTGCTGCCGAAGCTGGCGGCCACCACCGGCCTGCTGGTGGTCGACGAGGCGCACTGCGTCTCCGACTGGGGGCACGACTTCCGGCCGGACTACCGGCGGCTGCGCACCTTCCTCGGCAACCTGCCCGAGCGCACCCCCGTGCTGGCCACCACGGCCACCGCCAACGCCCGGGTCACCGCCGACGTGGCGGAGCAGCTGGGCGACGCCCTCGTGCTGCGCGGCAGCCTGGACCGGGAGTCGCTGCGCCTCGGCGTGGTCGAGCTGCCGAGCCCGGCGCACCGGCTGGCGTGGCTCGCCGACCACCTGGATCGGCTCCCCGGCTCGGGCATCGTCTACACGCTGACGGTCGCCGCGGCGGGGGAGACCGCGGAGTTCCTGCGTTCCCGGGGCTACGCCGTGGCCTCCTACACGGGCCAGGCGGAGGACGCCGACCGGCGGGCCGCCGAGCAGGACCTGCTGGACAACAAGATCAAGGCGTTGGTCGCCACGAGCGCGTTGGGCATGGGCTTCGACAAGCCCGACCTCGGCTTCGTGGTGCACCTCGGCGCGCCGCCGTCGCCGATCGCGTACTACCAGCAGGTCGGCCGCGCCGGCCGGGCCGTCGCGCACGCCGAGGTGCTGCTGCTGCCCGGCACCGAGGACGCCGCTATCTGGCGCTACTTCGCCTCGCTCGCCTTTCCGCCCGAGGAGCAGGTCCGCGCCGTCCTGGCCGCCCTGCGCACCGACCGCCCGCTCTCCACCCAGGCGCTCGAACCGATCGTCGACCTGCGCCGGGCCCGGCTGGAGCTGATGCTCAAGGTGCTCGACGTCGACGGCGCGGTCCGCCGGGTGCGCGGCGGATGGCTCGCCACCGGGGAGCCCTGGACCTACGACGAGGCCCGGCTGCGCCGCGTCGCCGAGGCGCGCACCGCCGAGCAACAGGCCATGCGGGAGTACGCGAGGACCCCCGACTGCCGACTGCGCTACCTGCGCGAGTGCCTGGACGACGCCGGGGCCGCCGACTGCGGCCGGTGCGACCGCTGCGCCGGCCCGCTGTTCACGGCCGACGTGTCGGACGTGGCGCTGAGCGCCGCGCAGACCTTCCTCGGCAGGCCCGGGGTGGAGATCGCGCCGAAGAAGCTCTGGCCGACCGGGCTGGAGGCGGTGGGCGTACCGCTGAAGGGGCGGATCGCCCCGGCGGAGCAGGCGCTGCCGGGGCGCGCGGTGGGACGGCTGTCCGACCTGGGGTGGGGCGGCCGGCTGCGCGACCTGGTCGGGCCGGAGGCGGCGGACGCCGACGTCCCCGACGACGTGGCGGCCGCCGTGGTCGAGGTGCTCAAGGCGTGGGCGCACGGCGACGAGCGGTGGCCGCGCCGCCCCGTCGGCGTGGTCGCGGTCGGTTCGCGCCGCCGGCCCCGGCTGGTCGGCTCGCTCGCAGAGCGGATCGCCGCCGTGGGCCGGCTGCCGCTGCTCGGCCAGATGACGCCGACGGGCGCGCCGGCCGGCGGCCCGCGCGGCAACAGCGCCCAGCGGGTACGCGCCCTGCACGGCGCCTTCGCCGTGCCGGACGGGCTGGCCGACGCCCTCGCCGGGCTCGACGGGCCGGTGCTCCTCGTCAACGACCTGGTCGACTCGGGCTGGACGATGACGATGGTCGCCCGGGAGCTGCGCCGGGCCGGGGCCCCCGACGTGCTTCCCCTCGCGCTGGCCGTGGCCGGCTGACGGCACCTCCCGCCGGGCCACCCGGGCCCGGAAAGTTCCCGGCCGGGTGCGACTGCGACCGTCGCCACGCCGCCTGACCGGCGGGCCGGCGCGGTCCGAAGGGGCGGTAGCGTGGGTGACATGACCGATGAGCTGGGCGGCCGCGAGCGGGACGGCGGCGGTGGCTGATCAGGTGCCGGCCGCGCCCGGGCACGGCTCGCCCGCGCCGCGGCCCGATCCGTCCGCGCCGGAGCACGGCTCGCCCGCGCCGTCCGCGCCGGAGTACGGGTCGGTCGCGTCGGAGCGCGGGGCGGGCGCGCCCGAGCAGGTGTCGGCCGTGCCGGACCGGAGCACCGTCCGGCTGGCGCTGGTCGTCGGCGGGTTGGTGCTCGCCGTCCTGCTCGGCTTCGGCCTCGGCCGGCTCGACGGCGGTGGCCCGTCCGTGGCGGCGGGGCCGGACAGCGCCCTCACCGGACACAGCCACGCGCCCGGGACGGGGGCCCACGAGCACGGCGTCGACCAGGCCGCGGCGGCGCAGGCCGGCGGCCTCTCGGTCAGCGCGGCGGGCTACACGCTCGCCCCGGTGGCCGCCGCGTTCACCGCCGGCCGTCCGGGCGAGCTGCGCTTCCAGGTGCGGGACGCGCGACGCCGCCCGGTGACCCGGTTCGCGGTCGTGCACGACAAGCCGATGCACCTGATCGTGGTGCGCCGCGACCTGACCGGCTACCAGCACCTGCACCCGACGATGGCGGCCGACGGCACCTGGTCGGTGCCGCTGACCCTGCCGCAGCCGGGCGTCTGGCGGGCGTACGCCGACTTCACCGCGCTCGCCGACGACGGCCGGCAGACCGCCGTGACCCTCGGGGCGGACCTGACGGCGCCGGGCGGCTACCAGCCGAGGCTGCTGCCGGCGGCGGCCACCTCGGCCACGGTCGACGGGTTCACCGTCAGCTACCAGGGCACCCCGCAGGCCGGCGTGACCGTCCCGTTGACCTTCCGCGTCGGCGACCCGGCCGGCGGGCGCCCGGCGCTGGAGCGCTACCTCGGCGCGTACGGGCACCTGGTCGCGCTGCGCGAGGGAGACCTCGGTTATCTGCACGTCCACCCCGAACCGCAGCCGGTCGACGGGGCGGTGACGTTCTGGGTGACCGCGCCCGACCCGGGCCGGTACCGGCTCTACCTGGACTTCCAGGTCGCCGGCGTGGTGCGGACCGCGGAGTTCACGCTCACCGTGCCCTGACCCCGCCGGGCGGGTCCTGCGGCCGGGTGGAGGGTGGGCCGCTCAGCCGGCCCGGCGGATCGGGCGGCGGGCCAGGTAGCGCAGCAGGTCGCGGATGTGGTGCTTCTCCTCGGCCGGCACGGCGGGGTCGGCCAGCCGTTGCAGGATCACCCGGACGTCCGCCTCTACCGGGCCGTCGTCGACGCGCCGGCGGGGCGAGGGGCCGGCGTCGGGCAGGCCGAGCGCGCGGAACGCGGCGGCCACCGGCAGGTCGAGCGCGGCACAGAAGCCGCGCACCTTGGCCAGCTCGGGGTAGTCCTGCCAGTCCCCGGCGAGCCAGCGGAACACGGTCGACCGGCCGACGCCGGTGTGCGACGCCAGGTCGGTGACGGTCCAGCCGCGTTCCTCGCGGGCGTCGTCGATGGCGCGCCGCACGAAACGTGCGAAGGCCATCTGCGGCGAAACCTCTACGGAACCCATTCCTGCGGGTCTTCCCTCCGACCGGCACCCGGCGGTGCGCCTCCGAGGGTAGTACGGAAAGGTAAGGAAAAGATTCACTGATCGACAGACCGTCCCGTCGGCGGGACTGTGCGCCCTGCCGAACGGCACGGATCACACCGTGGCGGCGTCCGGCGTGGGCAGCAGCGCCGCCAGCCGTGGGGTCACCGCCCACTGGTTCACCAGTTCCCGGTACTCCGCGTGCTGGGCGGCAGTCGGCGGGGTGCCGGTGCGCCGGGCCCGGATGAGCAGGTTGCGCGGGGTGTGCCGGGAGTCGACGAACTCCACCACCTCCGCCCGGTAGCCGTGCAGCCGCAGCAGCCCGGCCCGCAGCGCGTCGGTGAGGACGTCCGCGAAGCGCTCGCGGAGGATGCCCTGCCGGGTCAGCAGCTCGTACGGTGTCGGCGTCGGTCGCGCGCGGAGCTGGGCCGCGACGTCGTGGTGGCAGCAGGGCGCGGCGAGCACCCAGCGCGCCTGCCAGCGCACCGCCCGGGCCAGCGCCTCGTCGGTGGCGGTGTCGCAGGCGTGCAGGGCCAGCACCAGGTCGGGGGCGGGCTCCACGACCGCGTCGGCGATCGTGCCGGCCACGAAGCTGACCCGGTCGGCCCAGCCCAGCCGCTCGGCCAGCTCGGTGTTGCGCCGCCGCTGGTCCTCCCGGACGTCCACGCCGACCAGCTCGACGTCGAGCCCGCGCCGGGCGAGGTAGCGGTACGCGGCGAAGGTCAGGTACGCGTTGCCGCAGCCCAGGTCGACCACCCGCAACGGGCCGGTCAGGTCGTCGGGCAGGGTCGCCGCCAGCGCCCGCAGGAACGCGTCGACCTGGCGCCGCTTCGCCGCCGAGCCGCCGATCTCGGCGAAGATCGGGTCGCCGGGGTCGAGCAGGTACTCCTTCGCCCGGTCGTGCCCGTCCGGCTCGACGGCCGGCCGGGCCGCGGCGGCCCGGTGCACCTGCGCCTCGCCGGACTTGGTGACCCGTAGCTGGAGGGTGGCGTCGGCCGTCTCCACGTGCCAGTTGCCGAACGGCTCGGCCAGCAGGGCGTCCACCGCCGCGTCCGCCTCCGCGCCGGGGGCCACGTTGCGGGTGTACGGGCGGGAGCCGTCGGAGGTGGAGATCTGCAACCGGGGGCCCGCCTTCAGCGCGACCGGCCGCAGTTCGGCGCGGACCATCGAGGGCCGGTGTCCACGTCGGCGCCCGGCGGCCACCGCACGGGTGAGCGCCGGGTCGAGCAGGAGCGCCCGGACCTCGGTCAGGGCGGCGTCCAGCGGTTCGGGCATTGCTCCATCCTCCTGGTCGACCGGCGGTCTCCCGGTACACGTCCCGCGCGCGGTGTCCGACGCGCCGGCCGGTGTGCTGTCGCGCTCGTCCGGACCAGTGTCCGACGCGGGACTGCCGGTGTGCTTGTCGCGCTCGTCCGGACCACCGGCCGCGACGAGGAGATCCCCCGGCACCGGGTGCACCGGTCCGGGGGATCTCGGGTGACGTTCGTCGGTCAGTCGGCGGTCGCCTCGGCCGGCGTACCGGCGGCGGAGCCACCACCACGACGGCGCCGGCGCCGGCGGGGCTTCGTGGCCTCGCCCTCGGCGGCGACCGGGGTGTCGGTGGCCTCGCCGGTGATCACCGTGGTCGGCTCGCCCGCGACCGTCTCGCCGGCGCGGCGACGCCGACGGCGACGCGGGACGCGGGCGCCCTCCTCCGTGGCGTCGGCCGCAGCGCCGGCCTCCGGCGCGTCGGACCCGCCCTCGGCGCGGGCCGGGCGGCGGTCACCGCGACCACGGCTGTCGCCCCGGTCGCCCCGCTCGCCGCGCCGCGCGCCCCGGCCGCCCTCGCCCCGGCGGGAGCGTCCGCCGCCGAGGTCCTCCTCGACCTCGGCGGACAGCCCCGCGCGGGTGCGCTCGGCGGTCGGCAGCGTGCCGCTGACGTCGGTGGGGATGTGCAGGTCGGTGTAGAGGTGCGGGGACGTGTGGTACGTCTCCGCCGGCTCCGGCATCTCCAGGCCCAGCGTCTTGTCGATGATCCGCCAGCGGGGCATGTCGTCCCAGTCGACGAAGGTCACCGCGACGCCCGTCGCCCCCGCCCGGCCGGTACGGCCGATGCGGTGGGTGTAGGTGTCCTGGTCCTCGGGGCAGTCGTAGTTGATGACGTGGGTGACGCCGCTGACGTCGAGCCCGCGCGCCGCCACGTCGGTGGCGACCAGGATGTCGATCTTGCCGGCGCGGAAGGCCCGCAGCGCCCGCTCGCGCGCGCCCTGCCCGAGGTCACCGTGCACGGCGGCGACCGCGAAGCCCCGGAAGTCGAGGTCCTCGGCGACCCGGTCGGCGGCCCGCTTGGTGCGGGTGAAGATCATGGTCAGCCCGCGCCCCTCGGCCTGCAGGATGCGGGCCACGATCTCGACCTTGTTCATCGAGTGGGTGCGGTAGACCAGCTGCTCGGTCTGCGGCGACGGCCCGGTCTCGGCGGTGTGCCCGGCGTGGATCGTCATCGGCTGGCGGAGGAACCGCCGGGAGAGGGTGACGATCGGGTCCGGCATGGTCGCCGAGAAGAGCATGGTCTGCCGGTCCTCCGGCAGCATCGCCAGGATCTTCTCGACGTCGTCGAGGAAGCCCAGGTCGAGCATCCGGTCGGCCTCGTCCAGCACCAGCGCGCGGACCCGGTCCAGCCGCAGGTGCTTCTGCTTCTGCAGGTCCATCAGGCGTCCGGGGGTGCCGACCAGGATCTCCACGCCCTTGCGCAGCGCGTCGATCTGCGGCTCGTACGCCACGCCGCCGTAGATCGGCAGCACCCGCACGCCCCGGGTCCGACCCGCGGCGGCGAGGTCCTTGGCCACCTGGATGCCCAGCTCACGGGTGGGTACGACGACCAGGGCCTGCGGCACGCCGTCGCTGCCCTCGCCCGGCGCGAACACCCGCTCCAGCAGCGGTACGCCGAAGCCGAGCGTCTTGCCGGTGCCGGTGGGCGCCTGGCCGATCATGTCGATGCCGCGCATCGCGATCGGGATCGCGTACTCCTGGATGGCGAAGGCGCGGGTGATGCCGGCCGCGGCCAGCGCGTCGACGGTCTCCTGACGCGCGCCCAGCTCGGCGAAGGTGGGTGCCTCCGGGCGCACCGGAGCGGTGGCGGCCAGTTCCTGGCCGTCCATGAGGTCTTGAGTCAGCTCGCTCATATGGATTTGGGGGTGCCCTCTCGTGGGTGCGCCCCGTCATGTCCTCAGGGCGCGTTCGGTGTGGCGCGGGCCACACGGTCGGCGGCAGACTGCCTTGCCGGACCGGGCCGCACGCGCTCCGCAGGCCTCACACTCGATCGGACCGGCTGATCGCTCGGATCAGGCTGGCCAGGTCGGCGCCCGCGGCAACTGCTCCATGCTACCTGAACCGACCCGGGGGCGTCCTGATTCCGAGCGCACGCGCCACGCCGGGGGCGACCGGTGTGATCTGAGCCACTTCCGGCCGGGTTGCCGGCGGGCGGTAGCCTGCGCTGGTGTCCGCGACCGATCTGCCCGACCGTGCCGTCGTCGACCTGCTCGGCCTGGTGGCCCTCGGCGAGCTGCTGGCCTTCGAGCGGATGGCCGCCGACGCCCGGCTCGCCCCCGATCTGCGCCGGCGGGCGGCCCTGAGCCGGATGGCCGCCGCCGAGATCGACAACTACCGGCGGCTGGCCGACCGGCTCGTCGCGCTCGGCGTACTCCCCGACGACGCGATGGCGCCCTACGTCGGGCCGCTGCAGGCGTACCACGACTCGACCGAGCCGCGGGACTGGGCGGAGGCGGTGACGAAGGCTCACGTGGGCGACGCCATCAGCGACGACTTCCTCCGGGAGATCGCCGTGGGCCTGGCCGACCCGGACCGTCAGCTCGTCCTCGACGTGCTGCACGACTCGTCGTACGCCGAGTTCGCCGTCGCCGAGATCCGGGCGGCCGTCGAGGCCGATCCGAGGGTGGCCGGCCGGCTCTCGATGTGGGCGCGACGACTGGTCGGCGAGGCGCTGTCGCAGGCCGGCCGGGTGGCCGCCGCCGAGGGCGGGGCGCTCACCTCGCTCGTCGCGCGCAGCGGACGGGTGGACGTGCCGGGGCTGTTCGGGCGGCTGACCGCGGCGCACGCCACGCGGATGGCCGCCGCCGGGTTGAACAACTGATCCGCGACCGGCCGTCCGCGACGGGCGATCGTCCGGTCACCCGTCGCGGACGGAGCGGTCAGCGGACGGTGAACCCGACCGCGCGCGGCGACGCCTCGGCGATCTCGACGTAGGCGACCTTGTTGACCGGCACGATGACCCGCCGGCCCTTCTCGTCGGTCAGGGAGAGGGTGCCCTCGTCCTTGCCGAAGGCGTCGGTCACGATCTGCTCGATCTCGGCCGGCGACTGCGCGCTCTCCAGGACCAGCTCACGGGGCGCGTACTGCACGCCGATCTTGACCTCCACTGTGCCTCCTCATTCGGGCGAAAGAGCCGCCGATGGGAAGGCTATCCGATCTCGGGGCCGGATGTTCAGGCTGACTCACCTTGCAGCGGGAAGCTGGCGATGCCCCGCCAGGAGAGCGCCGCGACCAGTGCCTCCGCCTCGGCCTTGGGCAGCTGCCGGCCGCGGGCGAGCCAGAACTGCGCGGCGGTCTCGGCCGCGCCGACCAGGCCGGAGGCGAGCAGTTCGGCGTGCGCCCGGCTGACTCCGGTGTCGGAGATGATGGTGTCGGTGATCGCCGCGATGCAGCCCTGCTCCACCCGCGCGACGCGCTGGCGTACCGCCGGGTCGTTGCGCAGGTCCGACTCGAAGACGAGGCGGAACGCCTCGCTCTCGTGGTCGACGAAGTCGAAGTACGCGCGCACCGACGCGCTGACCCGCTCCTTGTTGTCGTTGGTGCCGCGCATGGCGTCGTCCACCTTCGCCAGGATCGCGTCGCAGTGCGTGTCCAGCAGGGCGAGATAGAGCTCCATCTTGCCGGGGAAGTGCTGGTAGAGCACCGGCTTGGAGACTCCCGCCCGCTCGGCGATGTCGTCCATCGCGGCCGCGTGGTAGCCCTGGGCGACGAACACCTCCTGGGCCGCGGCGAGCAACTGCTTGCGGCGCGCCGAACGGGGCAGGCGGGTGGGCCGGCCGGCGGTATGGGCACCGTTCCCCACAGCGGTCATGGGAACCTCCGAGTTCTTCGTACGAGCCGGCATTTCACCCGAACCGGTCGGGCCCGGGACCCGTCGCGGAATTGGCCCGCCGCCGTAACTTATCGCCACTGTCACCACACGGTAGCCTCAGCGGGGGCGACCAAGGAGCGCGCGGTGAGTGAAACAGGGCAACCCGGTGCCGCCACCCCGGGAGAGCACGGCGACGGAACGGGTCCGCAGGACGACCTGGGCCGTTCCGGCGGCGGGTGGGCACCCCCGGCGGCCAGTTGGTCCCGGGGCGGGGAGGTCTCCGGCCCTCGCGAGCCGGTCTCGCCGTGGGGGCCGCCCGAACCGACCCCCGGCTGGGCCGCCTCGTCGCCGCGACACGGCGACCTGCCACCACCGGTGCCAGGCCCGCCTGCCGGGGCGGAGTCGCCGACCCGGGTCAACGGCCACCGCACCAACGGCGTCGAGCACGCCGCCGACGACGCGCCGGTCAACCGCCAGGCCCCCGTGAGCGCCCCGCCCGGCCTGCTCGGCGAGCAGCGCCGCGACCCGGGCCACGACCGGCTGGTGGTGCCCGCGCAGCGCCCGGTTCCGGCGGCCGAACAACCGCCGGAGTCACAGCACGGGTTCACCGAGCCGGAGTCCGGGGCGCTCCGGCGCTCCTCCGACGGCCCGTCGACCGGCCGCCCGAGCCGCTGGTCCGACGCGGGCCTGCCGACGTCGGCGCCCCCGGCCGTCCAGGTTCCGCCCGTGGGCACCGCCGCCAGCGGATTCGAGGTGCCGCCCGGCTTCCACGCGCCGACCGCCGAGCGTGCCGCCGCCGAGGAGCCTCCCCCGGGCGCCGGCACGGCGCACGGCTGGGGCAACCACTTCCCGTCGGAGCCGCCGGCCGCCGAACCGCGCCCCTTCCCGGCGCGCGCCGACCGTGCCGCCGCCGACCGTGCCGTCATCGAGCGCGGGGCCGCCGAGCGCCCTGCCGACGCCGCCCCCGCCACCGGTGACCGGGCGGTTCCCGGCGACCGGGTCACCGGCGTGGATCACGCGCTGGGCGCGGACCGCGCCTTCCGCGAGGACCGCGGGGTCGACCCCGTCGCCGTCGGCACGGACGGCGGGCAGTTCCGCCCGGAGGGCGCGCCCGGTGGCCCGGGCCAGGACCCCGCGGCCGGCGGCTCCCGCGTGGAGCGGACGCCGGGCGCCGGCCAGGAACCGACGGCGGGCGGCTTCGACCCGGACCGCACGGCCGGGGGATCCGGTCAGGACCGCCTGCCCCGTGCCGCCGGACCGGCCGGGCGTGGCTTCGGCGCCGACCCGGAACCGGGAGGGGGCCGGTCGCCGGTCACCGACCAGGCCGGCGCACAGCGCGCCTCGGGCATCGACCGGCAACCGTCGTCCGACCCCGAACCAGGCGGGCCGCGACGCTCGGGGGCGGAGTGGCCCGCGACGGCCGAGCCGGACTGGACCGGCCCGAACTGGAACCGCCCGAGCTGGGGCGCCGCCTGGGCGCCGCCCTGGTCACGGGAGGAGTCCGAGTCGGCGGGGCGCCGCTCGCGGGAGGAGAGCGAGCCGGTCGGCCGCCGGTCCCGCGAGGAGTCCGAGTCGGCGGGGCGCCGCTCGCGGGAGGAGGCCGAGCCCGTCGGCCGCCGGTCCCGGGAGGAACAGCAGCCGGCCTGGGCCGGTGAGCCGCACCGCCCGTACGAGCCACCGCGTGCCGAGCCGGCCCGGCCCTACGAGCCGCCCCGTGAGCCCGGCCACCCCTACGACGTCGACCAGCCCGCGCCGGTGACCCGACCGGCGTACGAGCGACCGGCCACCGCCGTCGACCGTCCGGCGGGGTCCGAGGTCGAACCGTCCGCCCCGAGCGGGCTACCGGCCTGGGCGACCGGCGGGTCGGTCCCCGCCCCGGCGGGCGCGCCCCCGCTCGCGTACGCCCCGCAGACCGTCGCGGCGCCACGCGCCGAGGACACCCCGGACCGCGTCACCCGGCCGTTCCGGCTCCGGCCGGAGAGCCCCGAACCGGCCCCGGGCGGGCCGCAGCCCGTCGCCGAGGCCACGACCGGCGGGTTCGGGCGGCCCGCCCGCGACCCGTCCACGCCCGCCCCGGCGGGCGCACCTCCCTACGCGGCCCGCCGATCCGCCCCCGAGCCGGCTCCGCCGGCCGCCGACCAGGCGCCGGACCCCGCGTCGGCGGTGCTGCCGCAGCGCGTCCCCGCCGAACCGGACGTGCCCGTCGTGCCGGAGCCGCCAGCCGTGGAGCCACCCGCCGAAACCCCCGAACTCGCCCGCATCGCCACCCATCTGCGCCGTGACGACGAGCCCGCCCCGCTGCGGGAGCGCCCGGAGGGCTTCGACGTCAACGCCATCCTCGACGCCGTCCGCGGCGTGGCCGGCGTCCGCGACGCGGCCCTGCGCCGCACCCCGGCGGGCGCGCACAGCCTGCGGCTCGACCTGGCCGACGGGGCCGACCCGGCCGAGGTGAGCCGGCAGGTCGCCCGCCTGCTGCAGGACCGGATGGGGCTGGCCGCCGCCCCGCAGAACCTGCCCGGCATGCCGGCCGCGCCCGCTGCGCCGGTGCGCCGCCGGTCGGCCGAGCCGCGCGTCGTCGACGCCAGGGCACCGGGCTCCGCGGCGCGCTCCGTCGAGGCGGGGGGCGCCGGGCCCCGGGGGGCCGGGGGGAGGCGGGGGGGCCGGCGCTGCGAG